>NZ_JACBEZ010000010.1:0-95918 GCF_013391465.1 Acinetobacter sp. SwsAc2
ACTTTCAACTTTTGCCAGTGTTGATCTGTCAGCATGGTACGAGGCATAGCGAATAGTAAAATTGGGTTTGGCGATTTGATTTTACTACTTCGCTATTTTTTTAAGCTAAAAGTGTCAACACACCCTAGTTATCGGAATTAAAAAGTGTATCTAAATAGAGCTTATCGCCAAATTGCTTTTGTAAGCTATGGAAATGAATATTTAAATGGTGCCGTTGATACAGAGATCCTAGATAGACATCCATTATTATTCAACCATTTTCCAATATTACGTGATACTAAATACGGTACGCTTTTATGCGGTTCTGCTTCACATCTATTGGGTCGCCTACAAGAATCCGGAGCCATAAAACTGAGTTTACATGTTGCTCAAGACTTGCATATGGAACTCAATGACTCTTCAATTTTTTATTTTTCAACCGATAAAGAAAGTTTTTGTATTGTTGTGCATTATCCTCATAATGAATATAAAGTTTTAATCCTTAGCGATGAAAAACCAACATGGCAAAGTTTTGATGAATATGGAAACAAAGATTTTTATGATTATTCCAATTATTACCAAAATGTAGAGGCATACACGTTACACCACCCATCCCCTCAAGCAATTTCTACTATAGAACAAGACTTAAAGCCAATCAATTGGGATACTTTTTTTAAAGACACAGAAGCACGTCTTTATTTTAATGATATGGCAAAACAATATGGCAGTTATCCAATTCCATTAGATATCAATAATTGCTATGTCGGCGATTTATTCAATGATTCTATAAAAGAGCAGTATCCGATATTTCCATTCACTATTCGAAAAAATTACGCTTCGAATTTGATAGAAAATACAGCTTTATTAGAACAGCAATATTCCGCTGCATCACATTCAAAAAATGAATATTCCGATTATGTTCAAATGAATAGTAACGAAAAAGATACTTTTTCAGCAGCCTATAATCAACTGACCCTACTCCGCCCACTAATCTTTAAACACTGTGCAAATCAATATCAGTTTTCAGACATTAAAAATTGCAATTACTTGTCCAATATTCCCGAAACAACAAAAGATTCTTCTTTTTCTATTAAAAAAAACACCGTTCAAATTCCGACATCTAATGATGTAGTAGAAAATACCGCGCACCTAAAAGACATAGAACATCAAGTAGAAACAAAGAGCGTAGCTGTAAGCTCTTTTAATTTATTCAAAATCATGAAATTTTTATGGTACATCATTTGGTGTTACTGTGCATTGTGGACTTTGGCATTCTATTCCGTATCGTGGGGAAATACTTTTATACTAACGATTGCATTTTTATATGCACTTTATAAAAGCATCATTCATTCAAACAATAAAAAAGACCGCTAAAAAGCGGTCTTTTTTAAGTCTTAAAGACTTATGCAGCTAATGCATCTTTAGCTTTAGAAGCTAAAGCAGCAAATGCAACTGCGTCATGCATAGCGATGTCAGCAAGTACGCGACGGTCGATAATCACTTGAGCTTTTTTCAAGCCAGCGATCATACGGCTGTACGATAAACCATTTAGACGAGCACCAGCGTTAATACGCGCAATCCATAGAGCACGGAATTGACGTTTTTTCTGACGACGGTCACGGTAAGCGTATTGACCCGCTTTGATTACTGCTTGGAACGCTACGCGATATACGCGTGAACGAGCGCCGTAGTAACCTTTAGCACGAGCAAGAATTTTTTTATGACGGCGATGAGCCTGTACACCACGTTTTACACGAGCCATTTATAATCTCCTTAGATGTATGGGCACATACGACGAACTGAAGCAACGTCACTCACGTGAACCATTACACAGCCGCGTAATTGACGAATACGCTTAGCAGATTTTTTGGTCAAAATGTGGCGTTTGAACGCTTGTTTACGCTTGAAACCGTTAGCAGTAGCTTTAAAACGCTTAGCTGCACCACGGCGAGTTTTCATCTTAGGCATAACAACCTCTTTTGAACACCTGTTCGGAACGTTTGCACCATTGCAAAACGACCTGCAGGTAAGGGAGCGAATATTCTAATCGAACTTTGTCTAAAACAAAAGCAAATAATCAACAATAAAAGCAAGCTTAGTTTATTTCCCGATAAGCTTTAAGCGATGAATTTATAACCGAGGTTTAGTCCAAGTCGTATAATGCCTCATCCATTCCATACTGTACCCTTATGAACGCTACACAGGATGCTTTTGCCGCACTCCGATACCGAGACTTCTCTCTTGTTACACTCAATCAATTTTGCCTGACGCTTGCCATTTTAATCCAGGAAATTATTGTGGCGTATTCTTTGTATAAAATCACCAAAGACCCACTCACTCTAGGCTTGATTGGTCTGGCAGAAGCAATCCCCTTTATTGCGCTCTCCTTATGGGGCGGTTATTTTGCCGATCGCTTTAATAAGCAAACCATCATGAAAATCTGCTTATTCTTTGCCATTCCTCTGCCCCTAGTTTTATGGGGGTTATTTCATGCTTATGGCTTAAAGCACATTGAACTCTCCACCCTGTCATGGGGTGTTTATGCCGTGATCTTTGGCTTAGGAATAATTCGAGGTTTCTATAATCCATCTGCAACATCACTCAAACCCTTTTTAATTCCTCGGGAAATTTATGCCAATGGTGCCACATGGACCACCATTGGTTGGCAAAGTGGGGTGATTATTGGCCCGATGCTCGGTGGATTTATGCTGGCATTTTTAGGCCGTGAAACCAGTTTAATCAGTGTAGCGGTACTGCTCAGCCTATGTTTCTTACTCGTCAATCTTTTAAGCAAACGCACTTTTTCTAAAATAGAAACGGAACGTGTACTACAAAGTTTAGGTGAAGGTTTTCGCTTTATTGCTAAAACTAAAATTGTCCTCTGGGCCATCTCACTCGACTTAGTCTCGGTGCTGTTCGGCGGTGTGATCGCTTTACTTCCGATCTTTGCTGAAGATATTTTGAAAATTGGGCCTGAAGGATTGGGCTATTTACGGGCAGCACCATCGATTGGTGCACTCATCACCATGATTGCGCTGACGCGTTTTCCGCCCACCCGACATGCATGGCGCAATATGCTGCTTGCTGTTGCAGGTTTTGGCCTATTCACCTTATTGTTCGCTTACTCAAACTACCTCTGGTTGTCTTTGTTTGCTCTTGCTATGACGGGTGCATGTGACAGTATTTCAGTGGTAATTCGTCAGACCATTTTACAAATTTACCCTCCTGAAAATATGCGAGGCCGTGTTGCAGCGGTAAATGGCATGTTTGTGTCGAGTAGTAATGAACTGGGGGCATTTGAGTCAGGTCTTGCAGCAAAATATTTAGGCCCTGTGATTGCAACGGTTTTTGGTGGCAGCATGACGCTCTTGGTGGTCGCATTCAGTTGGGCTAAAACCAAAGACTTATTTGGTGTAAACATCACCCAAGCCGAGCAAAAATAGTTTTAATTTAACAATATAACTTGCGAGTCTTTCTAATTCAGGAAATACTCGCAACAATTATTTAAGTCATGCGCACTGGATGCGTTATAAAAGAAATCGATCATATGAAACCACTCTTCTTGCTCGCATTATCTACACTGCCCTTTCATCTCAGTCATGCAGCTCAACCACCATTAGAACTCACCATTCAAAAAAGTTCAGCTCAATCGGCGCATTTGACGACGCGTATTCAATGGCTAGATTTTCCCAAACCCCAATATAAAAATAGTGATTTAAACCAACAAAACCGTGCAGCAATTATTCGTGTGTATGCAGATGAAACAGGTGAAGTGACCAAAGCGACAGTCCAAGAAACGACTGGAATCAAAGCTTTGGATGAAAAGCTGGTAAATGCCGTGCTTCAAGCTAAAGTAAAACCGTTTATGGAGGACGACACCGCTTTAGCCGTCATTGGTTATCAAGTTTTTAATTTAAACCTAACCCCAGATGATGCCGAAGCATGTAACTATAGCTTTGACTCGAAGAACTGGCGTGCGCAGCAACAGCAGCAAAAAGTGCCTTTTCAATATCAGGTTCAACCTAAGCTTGCGCTAGATTCTACGCAGTTAAATAATCATGACCGTCAAATTAAATTTAGCTTTAAAGCCGATAAACATGGCAACATCAAGAAGCCTAAAATTATCAAAGGTTCAGGCATTTACGCGCTTGATCAACAAGTTTTACAAGCCGTTGCAAACAGCAAAGTTAGTGTTAAACGCACGGCAAGTAGACTGTGGCTCTATAAAAAATCTAAATTTAAAGATGCGATTGAATTCGATCTAAATGCTTGTCGTTAAAAATTTAGCATGACACGAGTTTTCACTCACTCGTGTCATCTCTATATCAACTTTAAACCCATTCAGCACATATAAGCATGTGGCTAGTTAGTCTCTGAAAATAATTAGAACTGACTAAACATCCAATACACAAAAAGATAGCGTCCTATTTTTGCAATACTCACCATCACAACAAAACGAACAAAGTTTTCTTTGAGTAATCCTGCAATGAGGGTAATCGGATCACCAATAACGGGCACCCAACTGAGTAATAAAGACCAAAAACCATATTTTTGATAAATACCCTGCGCCTGCAACATCTTTTGCTCTGAGATGGGAAACCATTTTTTGTTTTTGTATTGCTCAACTTTCAAGCCGAGCCACCAATTCACACAGCTACCTAGAATATTGCCTAGACTGGCGACAGCTACCAATAACCACACTGGATACTGCGTCTGAGCCAACAATCCCACCAAGACAGCCTCTGATTGCAAGGGTAGCAGAGTCGCTGCCCCAAAAGCAGAAAGGAAAAGTAGTCCTAAGGCCCACATCATTTTATGATTTTAAACCCAGCTTTTTCTTGGTTGAGCTATAGGCAAAACTTGACCAGATCAATGCCAGAATCAACAAAGACCAACGTGACCATGAATATTTATCGGCAATCGGTTCAATTGCAGCTCGAAGTACCACCTGATCTTTGGTATTCAGCAGTTCAATGATTTTTTGAATGTGTACCGCTTCAGCTACAAATAGCACCAAACATCCCGCAACCCCCACAATAATACTGAGATAGATTTTAGGATTCGCTTCAATAATGCGGGTTAAATTGAGAAAAAACTCTTTTTTCATTACACTAATGTCCAAACAACCTTTCAACAAAAAAGCCACCCATCGGTGGCTTTAAAGAATGGCTTATACCTTGAAGGCGCTAAGCTTAACACAGTTCAAGTCAGCGCTTCTGTAACTAATTCACTTGAAGCGCCAACGCACGCTGAACTGCAGGACGCGCTTGAATACGCTCCATATACGCCTTCACATTTGGGTAGTCATTTATATCAATTTGTTGCCATTCATAACGCAAAATCCATGGGAAAATTGCCATATCCGCTATCGAATACTCTCCAGCCACATAGTTTTGACCAAAAAGTTGCTTGTCTAGTACACCATACAAACGCTTGGTTTCATTGACATAGCGTTCAGTTGCATATCCAATACGTTCGGGAGCAAATTTACTGAAGTGATGGTTCTGTCCAAGCATTGGACCAAAACCACCCATTTGCCACATCAACCACTGCTCAACTTCAACACGAGACTGTTCGTCGCTTGGATAAAACTGTCCTGTTTTACGCCCTAAATACTGCAAAATCGCCCCTGACTCAAACACAGAAATGGCTTCACCTTTAGGACCATCTTGATCCACAATCGCAGGGATTTTATTGTTGGGTGAAATGCGTAAAAAGTCGGGTTGAAACTGATCATTTTCTAAAATATTGATGGGAAAAACTTGATACTCCAAACCCATCTCTTCTAATGCAATGCTAATTTTATGTCCGTTGGGTGTTCCCCAATAGTACAAATCGATCATGTGGTTATCCTGTTACTTTTCTCGTTTTAGTTCATATTGTCGAGGTTTGATACTGTTTATAACATGATTCCAGCCTAGAAACATTAGGTTAAACTGAAATTGAAATCTTAAAATATGCATGACTAGCTTCATATAAATAGAATAATTATCAACCAAAGAGAATTTTTTAAAAAACCTTATTTTTTAATCTTGAAATTTCATAGAGTATCCAAATATTAAAAGTACAGCAAACATCCACACCAATTATTGCAGTGACAACCATGCTAATCGAGTCGCATAGGTTGCTTATTTATATCACTTTTCCTAATAGTGGAGGTTTTATCAATGAGTAATTTAAGCTTAATGCCATTATTCCGTCGTAGTATCGGCTTTGACCGTTTAAACGATTTGTTTGATCATACAATGCTCAGTGAAGCACCACATTATCCTGCGTACAATATTGAAAAAGTCGGTGATGATCACTACCGCATTGTCGTAGCTGCGACTGGTTTTAACCAAGATGAGCTCACGATTGACTTAGAGAATCAGGTACTTAATATTTCAGGTCAACATGCTGACCAGACCAAAGACAATCATGCTGAGTTCTTGCATAAAGGCATCACACAGCGTTCATTTAAATTATCTTTACGTTTAGATGAACACATTGAAGTACAAGAGGCCAATTATGAAAATGGTTTACTCACCATCCAGCTACAACGGATTGTTCCAGAAGAAAAAGCGCCATGCCGAATTCCAATCGGACAGAAGAAATTAACAACTGAAAACACTGCGGCATAGTCAATCTGTCTTGTCCTGAAATAGATTGACAGTATTCCACTTCAAACCGAGTTAAGCAATTAGCTCGGTTTTAGTTTGCTCATACATCTGATTCGGGGTGTTCATATTTAAACTTAAATGTGGTCTATAGTAATTATAAATCATGATAGATTCCGTAATTAAGTGGTCTAACTCCTTCATGGTTTGACATCGTGTAGTTAAAAACTCCTGCTTTAATATTCCATTAATCCGCTCTGCTAATGCATTTTGATATGAGAAACACTGTTTCGCAAGGTATCCATCTGTCATGGAAGGACATATCCCATAATGGCGCAATGCCGATTGATATAGCTCAGAGCAATACTGAGAGCCTCTGTCTGAATGATGAATCATCCTAGTCGCTCGATCCGTCACATGCTGCATCGCCATATGTAGAGCCTGCATAACATTCTCCGCACGCATATCATTCGATAACTTATAACCTTTAATCTGTCGGGTATAAGCATCTGTCACCAAGGATAAATAATGCACACCTTCAGCACTCTCAACATAGGTAATATCACTAACAAAGACTTCATTGGCTTGCACTGCTGAATAATCCTTTAATAAATTTGGATGCTTCTTCATCCAATGCTTGCTATCCGTAGTTTTTGTATAGCGACGCTTAGGGCGAATCAATAAGTTATTTTCTTTCAATATTTTAAATAACTGATCCCGTCCACACTTTAAACCACGTTGCAACAATTTGCCTTTAATAAGCCAATACAGCTTACGTGTTCCGATACTTGGCATGAGACAGCGATATTCCATAATCAACTCGAGTATTTGTTCGGTTATTTGTGCAGTCATTTGAGCACGTTTTTCTGCTTGATAATAAGATTGTCGAGTGATTCCTAACCACTGACAATAACGTGAAACGCTTAGTCTTCTTTGGCTTTGCCAATCTTTGAAACGTGCTCGGTATACTTTTTTCCAAGATCAGTCCCACACTCTTTATCAATGTGATAAATCACATCCTGTATAAATTCAGTTTTGAGCTTTTCTGCGGCTAACTGTTTTTCTAATTGGCGGATTCGTTGTTGGGGTGTCAATTGGCGTTTAGAAGAAGTCGGCATATTCGAAGTCCAATCTTGTTGTCCGTGCTTGCGTAACCATACCAGCACAGTTGATCTTCCTTGAATACCATATTTTGCCTGAGCTTGTTTATAAGTAATTTGCCCTTTTTCTACTTCATGTACAACCATCATTTTAAAGGCAAAGCTATAATCACCTTGTGTACGTTTAACTCTTTGTTCTCGTTCATGTTCCATAAAATAAGCCTCTTAAAGGTGTAAACTTATTTCAGGACGGGACAATCAACAAAATAAAAAAAGCACTGCATAGGCAGTGCTTTTTTAAGATCAATGGATCATTACTTTTTCTTTTTAGGACCAAGCAACATACCCATTTGACGACCTTCCATTTTTGGTGATTGCTCAACAACACCAATTTCAGCCACATCTGCTTCAACTTTTTGAAGTTGAGCCAAACCAAGCTGTTGGTGCGCCATTTCACGACCACGGAAACGAAGAGTAATTTTTACTTTGTTGCCTTCTTCAAGGAACTTAGTGATTGCACGTAGTTTTACGTTGTAATCACCAACATCAGTACCCGGGCGGAGTTTGATTTCTTTCACCTGTACTTGATGCTGTTTTTTCTTCGCTTCTTTCTGCTTTTGCTTTAGATCAAACAAATGCTTGTTGAAGTCCATGATTTTACAAACAGGCGGTTCAGCGTTTGCTACGATCTCAACAAGATCAAGCTCAACACTTTCAGCAGCGCGTAATGCTTCTGCCAAGCTAACAATACCTTTTTGCTCACCATTTTCGTCTACAAGACGGACTTCTTTCGCACGAATTTCATCATTCAAAGCAGGACGGTTTGATTTGTTACCGCCCTGTTGATTACGGTCAGGCTGTTTAATCGCTGTTACTCCACAATGTACCGGCCGCGTTCGGCAACGGCTGCTTTTACTAGGTCAACGAAAGCGTCGATTGACATAGTACCCAAATTTGTTCCAGAGCGGGTACGCACGTTCACTGTACCTTCCTCTACCTCACGGTCCCCAAGTACCAGTAAGTAAGGAATACGCTCTAATGTACGTTCACGAATCTTAAAGCCGATTTTCTCATTTCTCAAGTCTGAAATCGCACGGAGACCGTTTTCTTTAAGTTTAGCGACGACTGACTCACATGCTTCCGCTTGTGAATCGGTAATGTTCATCACACATGCTTGAATTGGTGTTAACCAAGGTGGCATAAAGCCCGCATAGTGTTCGATTAGTATACCAATAAAACGTTCAAAACTGCCAAGTATTGCACGGTGCAACATTACAGGTTGATCACGATCATTGTCTTCAGTGACATATGACGCATCTAAACGTTCTGGCAAATTGAAGTCACATTGGATTGTACCACATTGCCATACACGGCCTAAGCAGTCTTTCAGTGAGAATTCAATTTTCGGACCATAGAATGCGCCTTCACCTGGTTGAAGTTCCCACTCCAAACCAGCAGCATCTAAAGCATCTGCTAAAGATTTTTCAGCCATATCCCAAAGTGCATCATCACCCACACGTTTTTCTGGACGTGTAGACAACTTCATTTGCACGTCTTCGAAACCGAAGTCTTTATACACATCTAAAGTCAGTTGAATGAAGTCAGCCACTTCTTGACCAATTTGCTCTTTGGTACAGAAAATGTGTGCATCATCTTGAGTAAAGCCACGAACACGCATAATGCCGTGCAATGAACCCGATGGTTCGTTACGGTGACACGAACCGAACTCGGCCAAACGAATTGGCAAATCACGGTATGATTTTAAACCTTGGTTGAACACTTGTACGTGACAAGGACAGTTCATCGGCTTAATTGCATAGTTACGGCTTTCTGAATGCGTCGTGAACATGCCATCTGCATAGTTTGCAGCATGGCCTGATTTTTCCCAAAGCGTGAAATCAACCACTTGTGGAGTACGAATTTCAAGGTAACCATTATCTTGTTGTACTTTGCGCATGTATTGTTCAAGCACTTGATAAATGGTCCAACCGTTTGGATGCCAGAACACCATACCTGGTGCTTCTTCTTGCATATGGAACAGGTCTAAAGCTTTACCAATTTTACGGTGGTCACGCTTTTCAGCTTCTTCAATACGTTTGATATAAGCTGCAAGCTGTTTTTTGTCTGCCCACGCTGTACCATAAATACGTTGTAACTGTTCATTCTTCGCATCCCCGCGCCAATAAGCGCCTGACATTTTAGTCAGTTTGAATGCTTTTAAAAATTTAGTATTTGGCACGTGTGGACCACGGCACATATCCAAATAATCTTGATGGTAGTACAAGCCCATTTCTGTTTCTTCAGGCATGTCTGCAATCAAGCGTAATTTATAATCTTCACCACGCGCTGTGAATTCTGCAATCACCTCATCACGTGGTGTCATTTTTTTGATGACATCATAGTCTTGATCGATGAGCTTTTTCATGCGCTCTTCAATGGCTAGCATGTCTTCTGGCGTAAATGGCTTTGCGCTAAAAATATCGTAATAGAAGCCATCTTCAATGACAGGACCAATCACCATTTTCGCTTCAGGGAACAATTGCTTAACCGCATGCCCTACCAAGTGAGCGCAAGAGTGACGAATGATTTCGACACCTTCTTCGTCTTTAGGCGTAATAATTTGAAGGCTGGCATCCGTGGTAATCAAGTCAGATGCATCAACTAAACGACCATCGACTTTTCCTGCAACTGTATTTTTCGCAAGACCCGGACCGATGCTCAGTGCAACGTCCATCACAGATACAGCTTGATCAAATTGTTTTTGATCGCCATTTGGCAAAGTGATAATTGGCATAAAAAATCCTTAAGGAGTGATGCCCCGTACCATGGAGCATATCACCGCGAGATTATGATCGAGGTAAAACCTCAAAAGATAAAAACGGTGGATAAATAAAATCAGTCGAATTTTACACGTGTTATCCACAGGATTAAACCTTTTCCCCTATAAAATTCACGTTTCAGCGCATTTTGAATTTATTTGCCAGTCCATCAGCCTCCCTAAAATGAGGGGGATTGATGTTCCGCAATCCTTATCGCTACATTTTATAATGACTCTATCGGTCACTTTTTATTGAACAATACAGCAACACAAGCATACACATTTTGCTTAAAAAGCAGGCTAAAATCTAATTAAAAGAGTTTATATCGCACAGAATCCATAGATTCAGTTTAGATAAACTAAACAAAAAAAATTCAATAAATTCATCTAAAAAGAGCAACTCGACTAAAGCATAAATGCAAGATGGCTGAAAAATGCATATCTTTTAATCAATGGAAAAATAATACTGAATTTGGAGTGATCAACATGGTGAGTGCTTATGATGAGTTACCAAGAACCCCCGCAAACTTTGTGGCTTTGTCACCGCTACGTTATTTAGAACGAGCTGCTTATATTTACCCTCATCAAGATGCCATCATTCATGGGCACCGCCATATTTCATGGCGTGAAACTTACCTTCGCTGCTGCCAATTTGCCTCACAATTACAAAAACTGGGAATCACAAAAAACGATACTGTCTCTGTTTTGCTGCCCAATGTCCCTGCAATGATCGAAGCACATTTTGCAGTCCCAATGGCAGGTGCTGTGCTCAACACATTGAACACGCGCTTAGATGCCAAAACCATCGCATTTATGCTTGATCATGCAGAAACCAAAGTCTTATTGGTGGATCCAGAGTTTGCATCGGTTGCACAAGAAGCCTTGGCTTTGGTCGGACGCGATATTTTCGTGATTGATGTAGATGATGCTGAGTACGAAAACTGTTTTGCAGCCCCGATTGGGCAAATCGAGTATGAAGACTGGTTAACCGAAGGCGATGAGAACTTTGAATGGCATTTACCTCAAGATGAATGGGATGCCATCAGCCTTAACTACACCTCTGGCACCACAGGCAACCCCAAAGGCGTGGTTTATCACCACCGTGGCGCTTATATCAATGCAGCCAGTAATATTATTGCTTGTGGCATGACACCACGTGCGACCTACTTGTGGACCCTCCCCCTGTTTCACTGCAACGGTTGGTGCTTTGCATGGACTATGGCAGCCAATGGTGGCACCAACATCTGTTTACGTAAAATTGACCCTGAACTCATTTTTAAACTCATCGCTGAACACAAAGTTGATTATTTCTGCGGTGCGCCGATTGTGTTATCAATGCTGATCAATACTCCAGAAGAGCAACGGGTTCACTTTGAGCACCGTGTCGAAGTGATGGTGGCAGGTGCTGCGCCTCCTGCTGCAATCATTGAAGGCATGCGTAATATTGGCATCAATGTCACCCATGTCTACGGTCTCACTGAAACCTATGGTCCTTCTGCGCTTTGTGCCTCTCAAGCAGGTTGGTCAGACTTATCGATTCAAGAACAAGCGCAGCTGCACTCACGCCAAGGTGTACCGTACCCACTGCAAGATGGCATGAAAGTCCTTGATCCAGATACCATGCAACCTGTACCGCATGATGGTCAAACCATGGGTGAAATTATGTTCCGTGGCAACATTGTGATGAAAGGCTACCTCAAAAACCCTGAGGCGACCGCAGAAGCGTTCGCTGGTGGTTGGTTTCATACAGGCGATCTTGCAGTCTGCCAACCCGATGGCTATGCCAAAATTACTGACCGCTCTAAAGATGTGATCATTTCTGGAGGCGAGAATATTTCATCACTAGAAGTTGAAGAAATTCTCTATCAACATCCTGCTATTTTAACGGCTGCGGTGGTCGCGAAACCCGATCCTCGTTGGCAAGAAGTGCCCTGTGCATTTATTGAACTCAAAGCAGGTAAAGAAACCACACCTGAGGAAATCATTGAATTCTGTAAGCAACATCTGGCACGTTTTAAAGTCCCGAAAGATGTAGTGATTACAGAAATTCCAAAAACGTCGACAGGCAAGTTACAAAAATTTGTTCTACGCGATTGGGCCAAAGAGCGTGCAACGGGCGAGTTTAGCTAAACATTCAGCAGTCTATACAAGCAAATACTCTCAAATAAAAAAGCGACCTTGAAGGTCGCTTTTTTTATGTCTAAATGACTTAATTATCTGAAATTAAAGCCACTTGCTGAATGTAGTTAAACAACTTCAAACGCGAAGCTTTAAGTTGTTCTTCATCAGCCTGCTGTTTCATATCACGGTGAATACGCAATACATGCTGACGAATGGTATGACGTTCCGCGGCATTATAGGTTTTGGAAAACTCATTAATGACCACATCACCATCTTTGATCATACGATCAACCCAACGCTGCAATTGAGCGGTTTTTTTCGCGCCTTGTTGCGGTGTCAAATAAGACAAAATCACCGTTTCATCTTCATTACGCAACAACTTCCCAATGCGTAAAAATTGGCGACGACGAGCTTCATTTGATGTAATCAGTTTCACATCCAAAAGGGCTTCAATCAAACGCTCTTCAACAGGTAAGTTTTGAATTTGTTTAGTGTTCAACTCTGCAAGTTGAGAACCCAAAGATGCCATACGTTGTACGGCTTTTTTCTGTTCAGTTTTACTTGCACGTCCTTCTAAAGATTCAAAGTCCTCTTCAGTAAAACTATGCGGTCGACGTGCCACGATTAATCTGCCTCGTAAAATTTTGCTGCAAATAGTGCCTGAATCTCAGATAAAGCTTGTTCTTCATCTGCGCCTTCAAGCACCAAGCGTAAAGTGGTGCCCTTTCCTGCGCCTAGCATCAGGAGGGACATAATATTTTTGGCATCCACCAATTTGTCTCCTTTTCCAATTTGGATTGAAGAACGGAATTTGGTGGTCACTTCAATGAGCTTGCCAGATGCACGCGCATGTAACCCTAGTTTATTAATTACGTCAACAGTTGTGTCAATCATGCCCAGTGCTTCATTTCTCGATGGAGGACCTGAATAGACCATTTTGCCTCAAGGGCTTTTTTTAGTCTATCCACAATATATACAGAGCGATGCTGCCCACCCGTACAACCAATTGACACGGTCATATAGTGACGATGCCCTTCAGCAAAAGCTGGTAACCATTTATCTAAAAACTTATAAATATCTTCGAACATTTCGTGCGTTTGCTCACTTTGTTCCAAAAATTTTTGCACAGGGGCATCTAGTCCTGAATACTTCCGCAGTTCTAAATCCCAATGGGGATTGGGTAAATGTCGAACATCAAACACATAGTCAGCATCCAACGGAATACCGTGTTTAAAGCCAAAAGACTGCAAAATCAAAATCAGGTTATCCGACTGCCCCAACTTTGACAGCAAGGTATGCTTTAAGTCGTGCACACTTTTATCGGTGGTATCAATATGCACAGTTGAGCGCAAATTAATCGGCAATAAAAGGGTTTTCTCTTCTTGAATGCACTGATTCAAACTTTGAAAGCGTGTCGCCAACGGATGCGGACGACGTGAAGCACTAAAGCGCGCAATCAGCTCTTGGTCACGCGTGGTCAAATAAATAATATCGACCGTACCATGCCTTTGCAATTGTTCAAACACCAAGTCGAATTCTTGCAAATCTGCACGTGTACTGCGTACATCCACACCAAGCGCCAACTGCTCAAGATTATTTTCCCGATCCAGTTTAGCCACAATCTCTGGGAGTAAGGCCAAAGGCAAATTATCAATACAGTAATAACCAAGGTCTTCCAATACTTGTAATGCAGAGGATTTACCCGAACCAGACTGTCCTGTAACAATTAAAATGCGCTTCATCTTAATCCTTTGAGAGGTGAGCTTGCCTAAATATGTTTCACTTTCAAGTTATCAATTAAACGAGTTGCCCCGAGTTTTGCCGCAACAAAAAGTACCACATCTTGGTCAAACGCATCCAATTTCTGCAATGCAGGTGTGCGTGCTTCCACATAATCCACAACAAAACCAGCCTGTGTCAATGTCGCCTTTATATTTGCTAACACATCAGCTAAAGCGGTACCGGCTTGTAGTGACTGTTCTGCCGCTTTTAAACTTTGATAAATGATCGGTGCTTTTTGACGGTTTTCTTCGCTTAAATAACCATTACGGGAACTTAAAGCCAAACCATCTTCTGCACGTGCAATTGCCACACCCATCACTTCAAGTGGCATATTCAAATCATGAACAAACTGACGAATCACAGCCAACTGTTGATAGTCTTTTTCACCAAAGAAAGCAAAATTAGGTTGCACAATATTGAACAGTTTCGTCACCACAACGGCAACACCATCAAAATGACCTGGACGTTGTAGACCACACAAATCATTGGTGATATCTGAAACAGTAATATTGGTCAAACGTGGACTGTTGCCATACATTTGCTCAACCGATGGTGCAAACACGATGTCACAACCAACCTCGGCCAACAAGCGCTGATCTTGTTCCAAAGTGCGTGGGTAACTGTCAAAATCTTCATTGGGTCCAAATTGAATAGGATTCACAAAAATGCTGACTACAACCACATCACAGAGTTTTTTCGCTTCGCGCACAAGGTTCAAATGCCCCTGATGCAAGTTGCCCATGGTCGGGACGAAACCAATACTTTTTCGAGCCGTTCGCGCAGGATTCAATGATGCTGATAGGCCTTGGATGGTGGTTTCAGTTTTCATGTTTTACAGCTCGACTTGGAATGTTTGTTCTTTCGCAGGGAATGAGCTATCAAGCACCGCTGCATGGTATGCCTTGAACGCATCCAAAATCGCCGTTTCCCCTGCTTGTTCTTTCATAAAGTTACGCACAAATTTTGCAACACGACCAAAAGTCAGTCCAAGCATGTCTTGTACTACCAAGACTTGACCATCGGTATCCACACCTGCACCAATACCAATGACAGGTACATGTGGGAACAACTCACTAATTTCTTTGCCGAGCTGCGCAGGCACACACTCTAATAACAGCACCGCAGCACCTGCATCAACCACCGCTTGGCAGTCCGCAATCAGTTGGTCTGCTGCTTCACGTGTACGTGCTTGTAATTTATAGCCACCAAACACATGTACAGACTGTGGGGTTAAACCTAAGTGTACACATACAGGAATACCGTTGCGTGTCAAAACCTGAACCGTTTCAGCCAGCCATGCTCCACCTTCGACTTTGACCATTTGTGCACCCGCTTGCATCACTACTTTTGAGCTTTGCAAAGCATCATTTAAGGTGGCATAGCTCATAAACGGTAAATCGGTCATGATTAAGGCATGCTGGTTACCACGGCGTACAGCTGCGGTATGGTAAGCCATATCTTCAACTGTAACAGGCAAAGTGGAATCACGACCTTGAATGGCCATACCGAGTGAATCGCCAATTAAAATGGTATCAATTTCAGCAAGTTCCATTGCCTTTGCCATACTTGCATCATAGCAAGTCAGGCAGGAAAATTTGCGACCTTCTGCTTTAAATTTTCTTAAGTCATTTAAACTAATCATCAAACTATTCCTTTCAACATCTTTAGCTCGGCTAAATTAAATCTCTGCCCAATTGCCTGCATCCAGCACGCTCAACGTGGGTTGTTGTACAACAGGCAACTGTTTCAACGCAATACCATCAATGTGTAAATTGGGGTCTAAATCCAGCAATGGAATCAACACAAAATCACGTTCCATCACACCGACATGTGGCACGGTTAAGCGTTCATGCTGAATTTTCTCTTCTGCATAAATCAGTAAATCTAAATCTAAAGTGCGCTCACCCCAATGGCGTAAACGTAAACGTCCCGACTCTTGCTCAAAACGTTGCAGTTCATCCAGCAAAGCCAACGGCGCCAAGTCTGTACTGAGTTGCACCACGGCATTTAAATAATTGGGTTGATCTTGCGGCCCCATCGGTGGGCTTTGATACAACTTGGAGATCTTCACACCGCCAAGACTAGCCAACTTGTGCACCGCTTCAGTCAAAATCACTTTAGAGTCGCCTAAGTTGCTACCTAGACCAATGTACGTGACGATGCTCATTGTGTCGGTCCAAAAATCACGCTGCTTAAATCACGCTGAACACGTTTACGTTTTAAAATCGGGTGATCTGCGCCAATCTCGGTCGAGCTGTGACCTGTTCCTTTACCAGTCTGGGTACGAGTTTCAGCGTGTTGCTTCGGTTTACGTGCGCGACGGCTGCGCGATTCTTGCTCTTGCACCAAAGGCTCAATTTCATGACTTACCGTTTTAGCAATCGCCGCTTCTTCAGCACTTGCTTTACCACTGCGACGTGATTTTGCACGTTGGCGGTTATATTGGCTGATGGCACGTTCTTTTTCATCGGTGCTCATCAACTGATAGGCATCCCACCATTGTCCCATGCCGAGCGTGCCGTCATCACCGGATTTTTCGCGAAGCAACAAGAAGTCAAAGCCTGCACGGAAACGTGCATGGCTAGATAAGGCTTGAATTTGCTGTGCCTTTGGGTTGAGTAAACGAGTTTGCATTTCCCACACTTCACGAATGAAGGTTTCAGCAAAGCGCGGAATAATAGTCCGCGTGGCTTGGCGTTTTAATACATCAAGTCCCGCTTGTGCACGAGCTTCAGCCGCAACCACACCTTTACCGCTATAAAACTCACAACGCTCTAAGAACGGCTGCCATAACAACACCGCATAAAAAAATGCAGGATTGATGGTTTTGCCCACTTGAATACGCTGATCGGTATTTTTAGCAGCACGTTCAATAAATGGGGTGATATTCGGTTGGATATCTGCAAATAACTGCTTCCAAATGCCGAAGTCAATCAGCATTGGCAACACACGATTTAGATGCCCCATCGTGAACAGCTTCTGAGATTCATCATATAAACGGTGCGGCGATACATCACGCAGCAACTGTGTCATTTCCAAGGTAAAAACGTCGAGAATTTGCTGATCGATTGAGAAACCTAATTTTGCAGCAAAACGTAAAGTCCGCAGCATTCGCACAGGATCTTCTTCAAAACGCGTTTGTGCATCGCCCAGTAGACGTAAGGTTTTATTTTTAATGTCATCCACAGCATGACAGAAATCTAAGACAACGCCCTTACGTGGCTGATAATACATTGCATTAATTGAAAAATCGCGGCGAGCAAAGTCTTGCTCGATTGTGCCCCAATTGTTATCACGCAAAATCATGCCTTGCGCAGAGGTGACTTCTTTCTTCGGCGGTGCACGGAAAGTTGCCACTTCAACCAACTCACGACCTGAATAGACATGAGCCAGCTCAAAACGGCGTCCGATAATACGGCAACGTCGTCCGAAAACTTCTTTTACCTGTGACGGTGTTGCATTGGTCACTGCATCAAAATCTTTGGGATTTAGGCCAAGCATCATGTCGCGAACACCGCCACCGACGATATACGCTTCATAGCCTGCCTTAGTTAATGCATCGATCACATCTAAAATGTAAGAAGGTAATTGAGCGGTTGATAAACCACATTTTGACGCGCGCAAAGTTTGCAAAAGCCGCTGTCTCCTACGCCTAAACGTAAAATTCTAAGATGACGCTAATCATATATCTAACACAATCAAAGGGCAATTTGATTATCGAAAGCAAAGCAGGATTCTGATCAATTCACGAATAAATGATACTGCTTTTTTCACAAGCCTAAACGGGTTTTATTTTTTGCAAAAATTGCCGGTCCAATCCCGCGCACCTGTTGTAACTCATCTATGGTCTTAAATGGCCCTTGTTTCTGGCGATAGGCCACAATTGCCTGTGCCTTTTTTAGACCCACACCCTGAAGTTGCTGTAATTGATCAACACTGGCTTGATTTAAACTAATTTTATTTGTGCTCGACACAGGTTGAGCCTGAACAGGAGACACAGCACGTTTCACGCTTTTAGGAGCTTGAATACGATCATCCCACGCCTGCTGCTCTGCTTTCCAGTTCAGATAGTTCTGATCAAAAGACTGTGCATAACTACTGGGTATCCACGCCAGTAAACTCAGTAATAACAACGCAATGATCAACAAACTTACTTTTATTTTTATCAATTCAAGCCACCATTTTTATTATTTCAGTTGTAATTTGGCTTGCTCCCACAGTTGATCCATTTCTTCTAAGGACATCTGCTCAATCTTTTTTTGTTGTTGCAAAGCTTGATCTTCAATGAAAGCAAAACGAGTACGAAATTTATGAATCGTACTCAAAAGCGACATTTCGCTTGAGACGCCCAGTTTACGTCCAACATTGATCATTGAAAATAAACAATCGCCAAATTCATCTGCTATTTCATCGGAATTTTGCTGTTGAACCGCATCTTTCAGTTCAGCTAATTCTTCTTCAAGCTTGGCATATGCACCTGCTACATCAGGAAAGTCAAAACCGATCCGTGCTGCATTTTTTTGAATCTGTTCCGCTTGTTGTAAGGCTGGGCCATGCTTGATGCTGTCTAATCGTGACTGTGCCTTACCTTGTTTTTCCTGTTGTTTAATTTGCTTCCAAAGCTCGCCTACATCTTCGGCAGACAAAGCTGAAAACTGCTGTGCTTGAAAAACATGGGGATGACGACGAATCAGTTTTTCTGTGATGGCATGGACCACATCTTGAAAATTAAAAGCCCCTTGCTCGGTATACATCTGTGACTGAAACACCACCTGTAGCAGTAAATCACCCAACTCATCACGCACCTCATCAGCTTTACCTGAACGCACGGCTGCTTCAACTTCATAAGCCTCCTCAATGGCATAGCGGGTTAAACTTTCTGGGGTTTGCTGTTGATCCCATGGACACTTTTCACGTAATTCACGCATCACGTTAAGCAATTGTTCCATGTTTATCTCTCTTCAAAAATCAAATTGATAAAAATTACATTATGACGGCATTCATTTGTTATGCTCAATCCAATCACAACAATAACATCAAGAAAAAGAGCAACAAGGAGCAGTTTCAATGCGCAGTATTTTGATTAGCGGTGCAGCCCAAGGTATTGGTGCGGCCATCGCCCGCTTATTTTATGCACATCACTACAAAGTCGGGATTTATGACATCAATAGCGCTCAAGCCGAACAGCTGGCAGCTAGCCTCGGCCCAAATGCCAAAGCAGGACAGCTCGATGTTTCCAACTATCAAGATTGGCAAACTGCTTTAGCCGAGTTTGTCGCATGGGCGGGCGAGCTCAATGTTTTGGTCAATAATGCAGGAATTCTATTCTCAGGGCCTTTTGAACACACAGAGATCAGCGCACATCACAAAACCATCTCGATCAATGTTAATGGTGTACTGAATGGCTGCCATGCTGCATTGCCCTATCTCAAACAAGCGAATTTTGCCCGCATCATCAACCTTTCATCGGCTTCAGCCATCTATGGTCAAGCTGATTTGGTCTCGTACTCTGCCAGTAAGTTTGCAGTACGCGGTATCACCGAAGGCTTAGATACCGAATGGCAGAAATATGGCATTCGCGTATTAGATGTTATGCCGCTATTTGTACAAACTGCCATGGTGCAAGATATGCAAGCGAAGAGTATTCAAAACATGGGGGTACACTTAACTACAGAAGATGTAGCGCAACACGTTTTTCAACGTGCTGTTGCAAAAGATACGGCACTCACTGCAACCCATCAAGCCGTGGGCGCCAAAGCCAAGCTTTTATTTCAACTGAGTAAAATCAGTCCCCAATTTCTCAATCGCCTGACCAATTTGTACCTTTCCAAATAAAAAGAGCCTGCAATTGCAGGCTCTTTTTTTTAATTCGCTTAGTTACCTTGCACCAAACGACGCGCACTAATAATGCCCGGTTGTTGCTCCAATCGTGCCAACAGTTTTGATAGTTGCGATAAACCTTTAACTTCAATCAACAATTTCATATTGGCAATACCGTCTGCTTCAGAGATGGTGTTGACCTGACGAATATTGATTTGATCGGAGAAAATCACTTGGGTCAAATCTTTGAGTAAACCACGGCGATCATAAGCTTCCACCACAATTTGTACACTCTGACCACGCGTTGGCTGCATTTCCCAATCGGCTTCTACTGCACGCTCCGGTTCATTTTGAATCATGCGTAAGTAGTCAGGACATGCCACTTTGTGAATGCTCACCCCACGGTTCAAAGTGATATAACCCGCAATTGACTCACCATGCACAGGCTGACAACACTGCGCCACATGCAGCTCAACGTTATCTAAACCATCAATCAAAATGCCATGCGCTGACAAGGTATGACTAGCACGTGGATTCAACGTTGGCTTCAGCACCAGTTCAGGTTCGTCCTGATCCAAATGCATATGGCGGTTCACCTGATTGATCAAGGCATGCAGACTAATGTCACCATTGACCAGTGCAATCAGAATATCTTCACCCGCTTTAACATTGAAATGATTGCAGTAATCATTCAAATCAATACTTTTTGGGTGAATTGCTAAACGTGAAAGTTCTTTGTTGAGCAGGTCACGACCCACTTCCAAGTTTTTACTGCGGTCTTGTTGTCTAAACCAATGGCGCAGCTTGTCACGCGCACGTGCCGTCTTGATATAACCTAAAGAGTTCACCAACCAATCACGGTTTGGCTCACGGTCTTTCTTGGTTAAAATCTCAACTTGCTCACCCGTTTTTAAGGTATAAGTCAGCGGAACATAGCGCTGATTCACTCGCGCGGCATAACACTTATTACCGACTTGAGTATGCACATGATAAGCAAAGTCGAGTACGGTCGAACCACGTGGGAGCTCTTTAATATCGCCATCACGGCTAAATACATAAATCTTCTCAAAATCCTCAAAATCTTGAATTTGCTCAAAATTTTCAGAGTCTTCATCCGACTTATGTACATTCGCATCGTTGCGCTCTTGATAGTGTTCAAGTACTGCACGCAATGAATGTAAACGATGGTTAAAAGAGCGATCGGTATTCTTACCGCCCTCTTTATAGTTAAAGTGCGAACACACCCCAAGCTCTGCTTCTTCATGCATGCTCTTGGTACGAATCTGAACTTCCAGTGATTTGTTTTCCGCAATCACAGCCGTATGCAGTGAGCGGTAACCATTGGCTTTGGGATTGGTAATATAGTCATCAAACTGATGCGGTATATGCCGCCAAATTTGATGCACAATCCCCAGCGAGTGATAGCACTCAGGTACGGTTTTAACCAAGACTCGAACGGCACGAATGTCATAGAGCTGATCGAAGCTCAGGTTCTTACTTTTCATTTTTCGATAAATCGAATAAATGTGTTTTACCCTGCCGCTAATTTCAGCTTCAATACCATGCTCATTCAAAGATGCACGCAATGTATCAATCACAAACTGAATATATTGCTCACGCTCCAGTCGCTTTTCATTCAGCAGCGTCGCAATTTCTTTATAGCGATCGGGTGCTAAATAGCGAAAGGCTAAATCTTCCAGTTCCCACTTTAACTGCGCAATCCCTAAACGGTGTGCCAGAGGTGAGTAAATGGTTAAGATTTCTCGTGCTACACGCTCTTGACGTTCTTTAGATGAAGTCGCCAATTCACGCAGTGCATAAGTTCGCTCAGCCAATTTGATCAGTACAACGCGCACGTCTTCCGTCACTGAAATCAACATTTTATAAATGCCGTTTAAGTGCTCGCGCTGATTGTTATTAAAGTGATCTTCGAGGCGTTTATTCTGCTCGATGAGATCAGACAACTTACCCATGGCCAAAGTGCCTTTGACCAGTGCATGCACTTGTTCGCCAAAATGCTCTTGTACTTCCGCCAATGGAATCACGCCTTCACGTACACCACGATAGAGCATCGCAGCAGCCAAGGTGTCTTCATCGACATGTAAATGGGCCAGAATATCCGCCATTTCAATACCGGTATAAAAGGTATTGGAACGATGATTAACCGTGGTTTCTAACTCTTTTTGTAAAGTCAAATTGGCAACTTCTTCGAGTTGCTCAAGCTTCGCATCATCTAATATGCTTCGAACACGATCTAACCATTCAGCCAAATCATGTTGAGCTTGTTCGGCATGCTCTACAGTCGCCTCCTGAGACAACTCATTAAGTCGCCCAGGTAGTTGCTCACGTACTGTGACCATACCCTTCTCCTACACTTTTACGCTTCATATTCTTTAATCGTTTATCTCATTATCTTTTTCAAACAATGCTATCGACTCAACGTGACCTGTGTGGGTAAACATGTCCATCACACCGGCTTTGACTAATCGATAACCCTGTTGTACCAACAGCCCCGCATCCCTTGCGAGTGTCGCTGGATTACACGACACGTAAACGATTCTTTTTGCACCAAAGTTAGGCATATAATGCATTATTTCCTCTGCGCCTGCACGTGGAGGATCTATCAATAATGCATCAAATCCTTGATTTGCCCAAGAATGATGCGAGAAATCTTTTGTTAAATCTTGTGAAAAGAACTTCAACTGACGAAGAGCATTACGTTCCGCATTTTCTGCACCACGTTGAACCATTTCTTCACTGCCTTCAACACCAACCACTTGTCCTGTTGCTCCCACGCATCGAGCCAAAGGCAAAGAGAAATTTCCTAGACCACAGAACAAATCGAGAACACGTTCTCCTTGTTTTAAATCTAGCAAGTCACATGCCAATTTCACCATTTGCGGGTTAATGGTTGAGTTTACTTGAGTAAAGTCATGTGGGTTAAATCCAAATGCCACATCAAAATCACTTAAACGATAATGTAAACGCATCTCTGCATGTTCATCATCCATACGCTTTAGACTGTCTGGGCCAGCAGCTTGTAAATACAATTGCCACCCTCTGTCTAACGCAAATTGTTTTAATCGGTTGACATCCTCGGTGTTTAATTTTTCAGTATGTCGCACCGTAAGGGCGATGTCACTATCCCCCATGGCCAATTCTATATGACCAATGGCCGCTTTGGCTGTTAGACTTTGGAGTAACTGCTTCAAGCGTGTGATTGAACCAAACGCTTGATCTAACACCAAACAACGATCAATTGAAGTCAGTTTATTGGTTTGACGCTCTCGAAAACCCACGACCAATTGGTCTTTGTGCGGCAAATAACGCACCCCAATGCGTGCTTTACGGCGGTAGTCTTCACGTAAAGAGCGCAAAGGTGGCAACCATTCTTCAGGTTGAATCCCAGCAAAATGCTGCAAATGTGATTTAAGCACTTCTTGCTTTAAACGAATTTGTTCATCGGGATGAATGTGCTGCATATTACAGCCACCACAGCTTTTAAAATGCGGGCACTTCGGCTCAACCCGAAAAGCAGAGGCTTCACTGAGGAGTTGAACAGCATCGGCTTCCTCTAAACGCTTTACCGCATGGGTAATCTGCGCTTTAACCGTTTCACCCGGCAACGCATAGCTAATAAAGACTTTTTTACCCTGCTTGTCCGCAGGATGGTCTGGATGCGAACCATAGTGCGCAATGCCGCGTCCTTCATGCGAAAGTGACTCAACCTGAAAAATATAACTGGGCTGTTGAGTTGGACGAGGTTTGGCTCTATGTTTCATGTGTACCTAAAGATGGGAAGGAGAAAAATCGGCAGCGGTAAAAGCCGTCTGCTGTGAGGTCTCACGCCACACCGACAAAAAGTCTTGATGCTGCGGTTGGGCCTGTAAAAACTGGATGGTTTGATCAATAAAATGACGGTGGTCTTGAGCGAGCAATTGCCCTTTGAGCAAGAGCCAACGCAAATACACCAACCATGTATTTAGCACATCACCTTCACAATAACTGGTGAGTTTGAGCCATTCCTGCGCCCGAACATATTCAGGTACATGATAAGCCCCATCGCCTCGTTTACCGGGATACCCCAATAAATGAGCAACATCATCTAGCTTTTGGAAATGACGTCCATTAAACATTGCCATCACATCCATCAGATCGATGTGACGCTGATGATAACGGTTCTGATAGTTATTATAGCGCTTTTGTGTGTCAATTTCGCCCTGATCGAACAAAGCAGGTGCAGTTAAACCATGATACATAGCGCGAAGCATGATTACAGGTAAGTCAAACTGAGCGCCATTCCAACTCACTAAAGTTGGTAAGCGCTTATCAAATATGGATAAAAACTTACTGAGGATTTCTGCTTCCGAATATTGCTCACGGCTAAAAGAAAAAAGTTTCATCTGGCCTTGGTCATCCAACCACAAGCCTGAAATACACACAATTTCATGCAAAGCCAAACGCTGAAAATCCATGCCTGATTCTTGGCGACGCAATTTGGTCAGTGCCGCCTCCAAATCAGCCTCAGGCAAATCTAAACCATATAAATGCGCCCCCGATCTCAAATCTGTCATTGTTTCGATATCAAAGGTGAGAACGGGTAAACGCATAGCAGGACTCTCTTTTATTGTTTTATTCAGGATCGACCACAGAGAAAAGACCCGTCGATAAATAACGGTCACCACGGTCACAAATAATGCACGCAATGACAGCACCAGGGTTTTCTTCAGCAATTTTAATCGATGCCCACACCGCACCACCTGAAGAAGTTCCTGCGCTAATCCCTTCTTTTTGCGCCAATTTACGCATGGTTTTTTCCGCTTCAATTTGCGGAATATCAATAATTTGATCAATCCGACTGCGGTCAAAAATCGTTGGTAAATATTCTTCAGGCCAGCGGCGAATCCCTGCGATACTTGAACCATCCGATGGCTGTAAGCCAATAATTTGAATGTCGGGGTTCATCTCTTTGAGATATTTAGAGACCCCCATAATGGTACCTGTAGTGCCCATTGAACTTACAAAGTGAGTGATTTTGCCACCTGTTTGCTGCCAAAGTTCAGGCCCAGTCGTTAAATAATGTGCTTCAACATTATCAGGATTACCAAACTGGTTGAGTACATGCCCTTTGCCTTCTTCTTGCATTTGCAAAGCCAAATCACGTGCACCTTCCATGCCCTGTTCTTTGGTCACTTCAATCAGTTCCGCGCCATAAGCACGCATTGCATCTTTACGTTCTTGGCTCATGTTGTTGGGCATAATCAGTTTCATCTGATAGCCACGCATCGCAGCAACCATCGCCAGTGCAATGCCGGTATTTCCACTGGTCGCTTCAATCAAGGTATCGCCCGGCTGGATTTGCCCTCGCTTTTCCGCTTGCATAATCATGTTATACGCGGGACGGTCTTTGACAGAACCTGCGGGGTTGTTGCCTTCTAACTTTGCCAATACTGTTGCTTGAGTGTGACTAGCCAGACGCTGTAAACGCACCAGTGGAGTTTTTCCAACATAGTGATCTAACAAAAATTCGTCTGCTTGAAAATCAGTGGATGTAGTACTCATTCTTTGCACCTTGATCGAGGTGCGCCTATTGTATGGAAAAATGCCAGTCCCTGCACCCATTTAGCGTGCTTTTTCGCGAAAGTGATTAAAGCACCATCGATTTTTTATAAAGCGTGCTACACTTCAAAGCATAGGGAATAAATCACTTGCACCATGTCAAATATCAATAAAAAGTTATTTAATCGTCTGCACTTAAACCATGCTTATGGACAGCTCATTGCACTTATTTTCGTGCCGATTATGATTTTGGCCTGTGTAGGTGCATTACTGGTTATTACCGAAACTTCAAATGCAGCCAAAGCCCAGCAGCGACAAATGGCGATTGCGATTTTAACGCGCTACCAGCTGGATGCAGAAGCGGCGATCAATTTGGTGAATGCCTCCCCTTGGCAGTATGAAAATGCACGTTATTTGATGCAAAAGATGTTAGATGAAAAACATCTGATTCGTGCCGCAATTATTGATGAAAAAGGCAATAACAAACTCAGCATTGGCTACCAAGACCAAGCGCCGTGGCCTGCGTTGAAAAAAAATACTGATTTTTTTGGCCCGATGAATTTTAAAGGTAATACAGTATATGGTTTGCCCATCAACCAATTTACAGGCACGCCTGCGCAGTTGGTGGTTGAATTAGATAACCAGCCTTTACAAATTGCCCGTTATCGCGTGTTGATTGTGTTGATTGCGACAGGTCTGTTGACACTATTACTACTTTTACTCTGTTTAAATTTCTACTCGCGACGCTGGATTGCGCCGATGTATGAAATTCGCATGCAGCTACAACGTTTAAATGCCGACACCCTCGATCAACACATGCTGATTAACAGTACTGGTGAATTACGCTTACTACAGCGCGATATTGCCAATGTGGTGAAACGCCTGCATTTTAGTTTTTTAGAATTGAAAGAACACACTGAGCAGACGGAAGACGATTTACGTCGAACCCTTGACACTTTAGAAGTACAAAACATTACCTATCGTCAAGCGCGTGACCAAGCCATTTCAGCAAGTCAGTCCAAGTCTGTATTCTTGGCCAATATCAGCCATGAACTGCGCACGCCACTGAACAGTATTGATGGTTTTATTCACCTGTTACTGCGTCAAGACAACCTCAACAATGATCAAAACCTGTATTTACAAACCATCCGTAAATCATCTGCACACTTACTAGCACTGATTAATGATGTTTTAGATTTTTCAAAAATTGATGCCGGTAAACTAGAACTCGATACTGCAACTTTTGATTTAGAAGAAGCAATTTTTGATGTTATGGATATGCTATCTCCTCTTGCTGCACAAAAGCATATCGATATGGCCTTTTACTATGCCGACAATGTGCCAAAGCATGTGGTTGGAGATGCCCTACGCTTCAAACAAATTTTAACCAACCTGATTTCCAATGCCATTAAGTTTACTCCTGATGGCGAGATCATCGTCCGCGCAAGAATGGAACAAGATGATATTGGACAGTGCCTATTGCACTTTAGTGTACAAGACAGCGGCATCGGACTCAGTGGAACCGACCGCAAAAAACTGTTTGAGTCTTTCTCGCAAGGTGATGCTTCAGTCACGCGCCAATTTGGCGGTACAGGTCTAGGCTTAGCGATTTCCAAACAGCTAGTGCATTTGATGCAGGGGCAAATTGGATTTGAGGACAACCAAGAACGCGCGCCCACCGAAAAAGGTTCCACCTTCTGGTTTACAGCCATGTTTATGGTCAATGAAGAAGATGAGTACGTTGAGCATCCTCAGTTTAGCGACATGCAAGTGGTTTCGTATTTGGCACATCCTGCAACGGCCAATATTCTGCGTCATTATCTTGAAGACTATGCTGTGGAGCACATCGAATCGAGTTCAATTTTAGACTTGTTCAGTCACCTCAACAGACTGCCTCAAGATGTGGAAAATACATGGTTAATTGTTGATCACAGTGGCGATACCGAAGCCTTATTAAAAGAAATTCGTCAGCGTTATAGCGGTAACCTTGCGGTTTATGGTTACCAGATGTCACTCGATTTGACTACGCTGAATGAGTATCGCGCACGACCCTTATACCAACCGCTCAGTCGGAGTGCTTTGATTCAATTACTCAGCAATCAACCGCTATTTGAAGAAGATGAAATGGAGTCCTTCAATGGTCAAGGCTTACATATTTTAGCGGTGGATGACCATCTCCCTAACCTGATTGTCCTTGAAGCCCTGCTGGGCGAATTGAATGTCAAGACAACAAAAGCTTTAAGCGGTCAACAAGCCTTAGAGATTTTACAAGAGCGTGCTGAACACGACAGCAAAGCTTTTGATTTGGTATTTATGGATATTCAAATGCCTGTCATGTCGGGGGTCGATACCACACGTGCCATTCGTGCGCTGGAGTCAACCATTGAAAACCATAAACGTTTGCCCATCATTGCCCTCACCGCACATGCATTAGCCGATGAAAAACAAAAACTACTGCAAGTTGGCATGGATGACTATGTCACCAAACCGATTCAAATTGATCAGATTATTCAAATCCTGACCCATTGGACCACTGATCGCTTCAACAAAGGCTCACCCGTTGAAAAAGCCATCGTGATTGAAGCACTCGATCCTAAGGTACTCGACTGGCAGCAAAGCTTACAGTTAGCCGCCAATAAAGAAGACTTAGCAGTCGACTTGCTGCGTATGTTAATGGATAGTTTTGATACTGAGCTGCATGAAATGAAACAGTTGATTGAAATGGAAGATTTCCCACAATTGGAGCATGTGCTACACCGCCTGTATGGTGCAACACGCTATGTCGGTGTACCCAACTTACAAGAAGCAACAGGGACATTTGAACAGTTTGTTTCAACCTTACGTAAAGAACGTCGTAAAGCAGATGAACAATTTGTTCAAGAAACCATCAAGCGTTTCAATGAACTCAAAGTTGTGATTGAACAAGTACAACATGCGGCACAGCAAATTTTAATCAAACATAGCCCATAAAACATTCAAAAGAGCATGACACCTAAGACAAGTTGTGACGTGACTCTTGGTGTCATTTATCCGTACGAGAGCTATGCTATGCTCCGTGCGAGCAAAAAATAAGAGTTCTCATCATGGCTTTACTTCGCATTGAAAACAAAAACGGCATTGCCACTGTTTCACTTAACCGTCCAGATAAACGCAATGCGATGAGTTTCGACTTGTTACGCGAATTGGTTAAAACTGCTGAAAAAATTAAAAAAGACCGCAGCATTCGCTGTGTCATCCTCACTGGTGAAGCGCAAGTCTTTAGTGCAGGCATTGATCTTGCCGATTTGAACAATCCGAAGAATCGCGCCTATGCCGCATGGGAACTGATCAAACCTGGACAAAGCCTCTTTCAAAAAGCTTTCCTAATTTGGCAAGAACTGCCTGTTCCTGTGATTGCCGCGATTGAAGGATTTTGCTTTGGCGCTGGTATGCAACTGGCTTTAGCGGCAGACATTCGTGTCGCACACCCTGCAACCAAAATGTCGATTATGGAAAGCCGTTGGGGACTGGTTCCTGATATGGGACTGACGCGTTCTTTGAAAGGTTTGATCGGACTAGATCTTGCCAAAGAGTTAACGCTTACGGCACGTATTTTCGATGCAACTTATGCCAAAGAAATCGGCTTAGTCACACATCTTGATGAATCACCGCTTGCTAAAGCCCAAGCCATTGCAGAAGAAATGTTACAACGCTCACCAGATGCACTCATGGCCTCAAAATATGTGTTGGATGCCATGCAGCATAAGCCTAAAAAATCCTTACGTTTGGAAAAAATTTGGCAGCTCAAATTACTGTTAGGTAAAAATAGCCAAATCGCACGTAAAAAAGATAAACAACCCGACGCGCAGTATCTACCACGCCAATACAAATAACAGTATTTAAGCACTGACAATCAAAGAGGGTCCCATGAGTTTCGATCGACACACTAAAATTGCATTTCTTGGCATGGGACTCATGGGCAGCCGTATGGCCACCCGCTTACTTCAAGCGGGTTTCGAGGTCGCTGTATGGAACCGCACCCGCAGTGCCTGCGATGCACTCATTGATTTAGGGGCGACAGACTTAACGCTACAGAATATTGCCGACCATCCTGTAATCCTAACCTGTTTAGCGGACGACAAAGCCGCACTCAGCGTTTATGAACAAATCGAACCGTTTTTGACGGCGAAGCAAGTGATTATCGACTTTTCCAGTCTTTCGGTGGAGCAAACCCTGAGCCTTGCAGCACGTGCCGAACAAAAACAGGTGCAATGGATCGACTCACCTGTTTCAGGGGGAACTATCGGTGCGGAACAAGGTACGCTGGTCATCTTTGCTGGTGGCGATGCACAGACGATTCAAGACTTGTCTTTGATTTATAATATCTTGTCGCAACGTGTCACCTGTATGGGCAACACAGGAACAGGACAAGCCACCAAAATTTGTAATCAACTGATTGTGGCAGCCAATAGCACGCTGATTGCAGAAGCGGTTGCTTTAGCATCCAAAGCTGGCGTGGACACTCGCTTACTCGCACCTGCGCTTGCAGGCGGTTTTGCCGATTCGAAACCCTTCCAAATTTTAAGTCCACGTATGGCGACTCATCTGTTTGAGCCCGTACAGTGGAAAGTTCAAACCCTGTCCAAAGACTTGAACAACGCCGTGCAGCTTGCTGCGCAGCACCAACTCGACATTCCTGTTGCAGCGCGAGCACTTCAGCAATTGCAAGTACACCAACAACAAGGCTATGCTGAAGCTGATCTTGCCTCAGTCATATTACAAGTAGAACAACAAGCCAAATAAAATCAGGAGAAAATCATGACCAAACTTGCTGTAAATTTATCCATGATTTTTACCGAAGTACCGTTGCTTGAGCGTTTTGCTTTAGCGCAAGCTGCTGGCTTTAAACATGTGGAAATCCAATTTCCCTATGAACTCAGCATTGAACAAATTCAAACTCAGCTGACGCTTTATGACCTAAGTCTCTGCCTCATTAACGTTCCTGCGGGCGACTTAATGACTGGTGGCAATGGACTCGCGGGTGTCCCCGGCAAAGAGCTAGAGTTTCATCACGCTCTTCAGTTAGCAGTGCAATACGCTAGCGCACTCAAAGTGCCAAATGTGAATATCCTTGCGGGTAAACAACCCCTAGATGCCGACCTACTGCCCTGTTTAAATACCTTGTCCAAAAACCTGAAACTGGCCTGCCATATGTTCAGTGAACATGACATTCAGCCTGTCTTTGAAATGATCAACGGCACCGATATGCCGCGCTTCTTAGTGCAAAATATTGCTCAAGCACAGGAAATGTTAGAAGCAGTACAACATCCTGCACTTAAAATGCAATACGACTGCTATCACATGGCGATGATGGGTGAAGATGTGTTGCAAGGGCTACAAGAAAATATTCAAGCTATTGGTCACATCCAATTTGCAGACTGTCCGGGGCGGCATGAACCAGATACTGCACAAATTATGTATGCAAATATTTTTGAATGGCTACAACACAGCCGTTATGACGGTTTTATTGCGGCGGAATATCGACCAAAAACTGTTTCAACTCAGTCCTTTGCATGGAAGGCAAAATACTTTGCCGCACATCCTCAAAGTTGAGCCATTGCAGATTTGAAATTTTCGCCTAAAAACGCTATATTATAAGATGAGTTATTGTCCGGAAAAATTCCCTTTATGAATTTAGAACCATCGCCCAGCGCTTCTAATTCTCACGATTTCGCAATGAATACCCAAGCTGCCGACGTACAAGCTTGCTTAAAAGTTGTACATGAAGCCCTTGAAGATGTAAAAGCAAAAGATATTTTAGCGATTGATGTCAGCCTAATCAGCAACGTCGCTGATGCAATTGTGATTGCAAGCGGTACATCAACGCGTCACATCAAAGCACTTGCTGATAACGTTGCTGAAGAAGCACGTAAAGCAGGCTTCCGCCCTCTCGGTGTCGAAGGCGAACGTGATGCAGAATGGATCTTGATTGATCTTGGCTTTGTTGTTGTGCACGTGATGTTGCCAACAGCACGTCGTTTCTACGACCTAGAAAGCCTTTGGCGTGCAGCCCCAGAAGAAACTGTAGCCTAATATGAAAAGAGCGACCTGAAGGTCGCTTTTTTTATGTATATTTTTATTTAAATTAAGCGATGCATATCGATCATTGGGTAACGCTCTTTCACTTGGCGCTTCACATGGGCATAGAGTTGATCTGCTTTTGCTGGACCATAAAATTCACAATAATTTTCATAACAGACCGTCAAGACCTGCGCATATTGAGTCATGGGCAAAGCTTCAAGTACTGCTCGATCATCCAAGGCCTGATATGTATCAATCACAATAGATAAAAGGTCTAGCTGCGTTTTCACCTCACGCTCAAACTCCTGCACATCAACGGCTTTGACTGCTTGACAGATATTTTGCATAAAAAACGTCAATGCATCGAGTAACACCACTCCCCCTTGTTCGCTTTTCGATGCTTTTGCAGATGGGTTCAACAACACTTGTTTTTCAACTTGGGCCATCTCGGCCAAGACATTTTTGAGCATGTCTTTTCGAAAGTAACGTAATTCTTCTGTGGTGCAAATTTCACTCAAAAAACGATTCAGGACAAAGGAGGGTTGATCACCATATTTCGCTTCCCAGTGATTCAATACTTGCTCTAAAAGTGTTCCTTGTAAGTACTGACTCAGTCCACGCTCGATCGCTTGGCGTTTTTGTAAAATAGTTAATGTTTCAGTCGACATGAGCTATCCTCTTTCATTAATGACGTTTGGTCATATCATCAGTTTCAAACGTCACATCACGCTGAAACTCGGGATAAGACAGTTCTGCATGTTCGGTATAGTCCAAGCCACGTTGTTCATGTTGTTTACTCACCCGCAAACCACCAAGCACAACGTCTAAAACTTTAAAGACGATCAACGCCACACCAAAACCCCAAGCAAAGGCTGTCAAAATACCCAAGCCTTGTACCGCAATGACCCCCGCATTAAACATTTGGTTTTCAAAAAATAGCCCCGCTGCCAATGTGCCCCATGCCCCACAAAAACCATGCACAGTCACCGCATCGACCACATCATCCAAGCGGAGTTTTTCCATCACCACTGGTAAAATACTGACCAGTACACCTGCAACCGCCCCACTGATGATGGCATACAGTGGACTCATGGTTGCACAACCCGCCGTAATTGCAACCAGCCCACCCAAGGAGGCATTAATGGTGCCGCGCATTAAAATTGCTTTACCACGTATTAGGGTATAAACCATATAGGCAACTGCCGAAGCACACGCCGCCAAATGCGTATTCAAGGCAATCCGCCCAATACTCACATCCGCCTTCACAGTAGAGGCCGCATTAAAACCAAACCATGCCAGCCATAGAACAAAACCGCCTAGCGCCACCAACGGTAAATTATGTCCTGCCAAATAATGGACCTGTCCATTGCGCCCAAACCGCCCTAAACGAGGCCCCAACACAATAATTCCGGCTAAAGCCACCCATCCACCAATCGAATGCACCACCGTTGAACCTGCAAAGTCAATGAAACCCATGGCTTTTAGCCAACCCTCGCCATCAAATAAGCTCCCCCAAGCCCATGCACCAAAAATCGGGTAGATCAAACCACTGACCACCGCAGCACTCACGATATACGCCACAAAGTGAATCCGCTCAGCCATCGCCCCACTGGCAATCGTCGTGGCGGTAGCCGCAAACATCATTTGAAAGAACAAGAGGTTCCAGTGCCAGTCATCCAGAACATTGGGGGCAAAATGCGAAGTTCCTATCCAACCACTCGAATTGACACCAAACATCAAACCAAAGCCAATCAACCAAAACACCAAGCCCCCTAAACACGCATCCATATAGTTTTTCATGAGTACATTAATGGTGTTTTTAGAGCGCACCGAACCACTTTCAATCAGGGCAAAACCTGCTTGCATGAAAAACACCAAGATGCCACCGAGCACCACCCAGACACTGTCAAGCGAGAGACGAATTTCTTGAATATTTTGAGCCTGTGTTGGCAGGGGTTCTGCAGCAAAACTGGGTAAAGTAATACAGCACACAAAGAAGAGTAAGTATTTTATTTTTTTCATGAATAATCCCCAAAAGATTATTCATCTCAATTGCAAAATCAATGCCAGTGTTTCAACACCTTACAGATATTTAATCATGATCCATGCCCACCAATATAAATGGACAATTCAAACAAGGCGAAAAAGCGATACACCATAAAAGGGCCAAAGCACATTTATCAGCTGATTGATAAAACATAGCTTTTAGTTTTTATAGTACTCATCCACAGCATAATAGTGGACCTTCTCTACCCATCGACCACGATTCAGCGTTCGCTCCGTCACTTTAACCTTTCCCTCTTGAACTGTTGCATCTTCAATAAATTCTTTGACTAAACTCAAACCGTGTTTAGGAATTACAATATATTCCGAACGGATGTGATAACAACATCCACTTTTATTGAAGGTTAAGATTCTTTTCTGTTTTTGATCGACCTCAAACATGCCCAAATTTTCATGAGTTAAGGCCGATAACTCCTGACTCAGCACAAATTTATTTTTAGTCCGATGAAAGACATAAACATCGTAAGTTGGCCCGCCATAAGCACCATAATTACCATTACGGATGGCGACATCCTCACTGCCGTCAAAATTAAAGTCGGCAAAAATCACGGCACTTTGCTCACCATAAAGCTGCACCACATTGACAGACGGTTTATCAGTTTCGTCCAGATCCATCGTCAATTCAGCCGAGGAAAACCGCTGAAAGCGCTGTGTTGTCCCTTTTAGGTAAAGATCAATATTGGCTTGTCCATCGCAGCTCCTGTCCGTACAGTTCGTCGTCATTTTTACATCATAGCGTTTCGATGCATTTTTTATTTCGAAGACTTGAGCCTGAGTAGTTTGACTCAAAACAAACACACCAAATATCAGCAGTACATGAAACCAGATCTGATTTATGTTCATATTGTTTTCTTATTGAAAAGCTAAACATCATCTTAGCAAAAGCTGCAAACATAAAAAAACCACCCGAAGGTGGTCTTTATACACTCTAGGAGGAGAATTAGTGTCCACCACCATTGATTGCTTTGGTCATATCTTCAACCACTTTCTTCGCATCACCGAAGATCATCATGGTTTTTTCGTTATAGAACAAGTCGTTGTCTAGACCTGCATAACCTGTCGCCATAGAACGTTTGATGACCATAATGGTACGTGCTTTATGTGCTTCAAGAATTGGCATACCATAGATTGGAGATGTTGGATCGTCTTTCGCCGCAGGGTTGACTACGTCATTCGCACCAATCACAAGCACCACATCTGTTGCAGGGAAGTCAGAGTTAATCTCATCCATCTCTAAGATGTCTTCATAAGCCACGTCAGCTTCAGCCAAAAGTACGTTCATATGACCCGGCATACGACCAGCAACAGGGTGAATGGCGAAGCGCACTTTTACACCTTGTTCTTTCAAGATTTCACACAGTTCTTTCACCGCATTTTGTGCACGGCCTTGTGCCATACCATAACCCGGTACGATCACAACACTATCTGCATTTGACATCAAGAAGCCTGCGTCATCTGCTGAACCAGAACGATGGTTTCGCTGTGCTTGTTCGCCTTTGTCTGCAGAAGCTACCGCAGTTCCACCCATTGCACCACCAAACAAAACGTTGATGATTGAACGGTTCATGGCTTTACACATGATGTAAGACAGAATCGCACCTGAAGAACCCACCAGTGAACCCGCAACGATCAACATGTTGTTTTCAAGTGTGAAACCAATACCTGCTGCTGCCCAACCAGAGAATGAGTTCAATAGCGATACCACCACCGGCATATCACCACCACCGACTGGTGCAATCCACACCCAACCGAATGCAAGTGCCAGTGCAGTCATGGCCCAGAATGCATTCATATTGCCTGTTGTGAAGAAGTACACACCACATGCCAGCATTGCAAGGAAAATCAGCGCTTGTACAGGCTTAACCCATGCACCAGAAATGGTTTTTGCCCATTTTTTTGCAGCCAATTTACCATAAGCAAATACAGACGCTGTAAAGGTAATCGCACCGACAAAACAGCCCACGAACAATTCAAATAAATGAACCTTGCTCATGTGTGCATGTTGCACACCCGCAGCAGTTAATGCCGCTTCATTTTGTGCAAATAAGGCAGTCAGTTGGTTGTTATGTAGAATTGCCGCGATTGCAATTAAAACAGCAGCCAAGCCCACCAAAGAGTGCATCAATGCGACCGTTTCAGGCATCTGCGTCATAGGTACAGTACGTGCGCGGGCAATACCCACAATCGCACCCAGCACCATCGCACCGCCAATCATCCAAATCACAGGATGATCTGCCACAAAGAAGGTGGTCACTACAGCAATCGCCATTGCGATCATGCCGTAGCGGTTACCTTGAATCGCTGTCTTCGGGCCAGACAAACCACGTAAAGTTAAGATAAAGAGGACAGCACCAATCAGGTAGAACCAATCCGCATAGTCTCGAATGAATTCCATATATTAGCCCTCTTTTTTCTTTTGCTTTGGCTTGAACATTTCAAGCATACGCGCTGTTACTGCGAAGCCACCGAAAATATTGATACTTGCTAAGAACACCGCAATTGCACCTAAGATGCTCACCACATTCACACTTTGGAATGCAACATTCGCATCAACACCAATTGCAGGAATCCCCACCGTTTGAATCATTGCGCCCACCACGATGATCGATGACAACGCATTGGTTACTGCCATAAGCGGTGTATGTAGTGCAGGCGTAACGCCCCACACGACGTAGTAGCCTACAAAGATGGCAAGGACGAAAATTGTAATTGTTTCAACCATGATCTATCTCCTTAACCACGCTTCAGCAGTACTTGACCGCCATGAGTTACTAGAAGGGCTTTTTGAATTTCTTCTTCAGGATTGATGGCAAAGTTTTTCTCTGCATCAAATAAAGTATCTAAGAAGTTCAAGACATTTCGTGCATACAAAGCAGAAGCTTCAGTTGAAACTGTAGACGGAATGTTTGGAATACCTAAAATGGTTACGCCGTTGTCAGTCACAACATTTTCACCATTTTTAGAGCCTTCAACGTTACCGCCTGTTTCAACCGCCATATCAAGGATGATTGAACCTGGTTTCATTTTGGCAACCGTTTCAGCTTTAATTAAGCGAGGTGCATCACGACCAGGTAAAAGTGCAGTGGTAATCACGATGTCTGCATTTGAAACAGCTTTATCTACAATGATGGCTTGATCGCGGATATAGTCTTCACCTGGCATCCAGCCATAACCGTTTTTAGCAGCGGCAGCAGCTTTTTGCTTTTCTTCATCAGACATAGGAACGTCTAACCATTTGCCACCCAAAGATTCCACCTGATCTTTCGCAGTCGGACGTAAATCCGTTGCTTCAACCACAGCACCCAAACGTTTTGCTGTCGCAATCGCTTGTAGACCAGCAACACCGACCCCCATGATCACGACACGTGCAGGTTTTACAGTACCCGCAGCCGTCATCAACATTGGGAACATGCGCTGGTACTCTGCCGCAGCAAGAAGCACTGACTTGTAACCCGACAAGTTAGCTTGTGAAGATAATACGTCCATGTTCTGCGCACGAGATAAAGTTCGTGGTAGTAGCTCCAAAGCAAATGCAGACACTTGTTGTGATGCAAATTGATCAAGCTCCGTATTACGGTACGGGTCAAACATGGCAATAACCGATGTATTTGGCGCAAGCTTTTGAATTTCAGCACCCTGAGGGGCACGTACTTTCAAAATCATTTGGCTACCGGTATAGGCATCATCTGTCAGCTTAGCACCGACTTGCTCATAAGCACTGTCGATATAAGCAGCTTTCACACCTGCTCTACGTTCAATCACTACACTATGACCAGCACTGATCAACTTTTTTACCGTTTCTGGCGTTGCGGCTACACGATTTTCACCGACGACAGTTTCGGCTGGAATTCCGATCTGCATGAGCGTCCCTCAAGCTAGTTTTTCTTAAAGTAAACATCACCGATTAGGCAATGTTTTCTCACAGGATGTTCTTATGAATTTTTGGATTCTAATGAAACTTTTTTAAAATACCACCCACTATTTATTTAATAAATACCCATATACTGAACTGGTGATTCATAAAAAATATTGGGTGATATCTCGTTTATTTACTTTGAATCCGCTTAAAAATTGATTTATTTCTCTTCAAATTCTGAGCTAGAGATCTTTTCACACTAAAATCTGTACTTTTTTTGCACAAAACCAAGTCCTTTAATTCCGCAGTATTGATCTTTTTGACCAATCCAAGAATATGAACCACCACGTTTAGATTAACCCGAATCCGTCATTCATCGAGCTTTACCATCTGTCGTCACGCAGACTTTGCAGACATTGACTTAAATGACAGTTTTGCCCCATTTGCAAAAGCTTCGAATTGGCCTGTCCCTATTTTTCATCGATCAAAAATGCCAATGCTCAAAATTTAGCTCAACTAAAACGCGTATTTGGAATGGATCATCTAAAAATACAAGGAGGGGTTGATCGCGTTTAACTAGATCTGAAACGAGAAATAACCAACAAAAATGTTTTTTTCATATTTTATCGGATGATAATGGCACGCATTGACATACTAACCCCAAGCAAAAATGCACCATAATTGAGCAAAAATACCTTAAATAGATGAATATTTCAGTAATTGGTCCCAAATCTTTGATGTGTAAGATGAGTAAAAATGATCGAATGCAACAATTTCATACAAAATAGACAGGCATGTTCAGAATTTTTTAAAGATTTTTATTATTTTTTGACAGGAAATTCGAAACATCATCATTTTTTGATTGTATTAGATGAAAACGTCGGCCTGAGAACAGGTCATACTATTTGCTGTGTCTTCATCTTCGACTTATTTTTTTATGCAGCCTTTTCTCGCTTGTTTTAGGCTTTTGAATCAGCTTCGTATACAATTTCTGAAACGATGCATCTATTTAGCTCAAAGCACGATGTAAACGTCATTCTAAAAAATACTCCCTCATCAAAGGCTCATTATGAATACTTCTTTCGACATCAGTCGAGACAAATCTCTGCTCTGGCTGATGGCAATTGTCTGCGGCTTATGTGCAGGGGCAAACTATTATTGCCAGCCTTTGATTTCCTCTATTCAGCAAAGCTTTCAAGCACCAGAAGAACAAGTAGCTTTGACCGTGACCTTTGCTCAAGTCTCCTATGCTTTGGGTTTACTGTTCATTGTGCCCTTAGGCGACATGTTGAACAAAGCCAAACTGATTCCATTCCTGATGTTTGGCGCATCTGCTGGGCTGTTTATCTGTGCGACATCCACCAACTTATCGATGCTCTGGCTAGGCACCATTATTACAGGACTCTTTTCAGTTGCAGCACAAGTGCTGATTCCTCTGGCTACGATGGCAGTCAAACCTGAAAAAACGGGAGAAGTGGTCGGTTTCCTCATGAGTGGCTTACTGGTCGGAATTTTACTATCGACCAGTGTGGCGGGATTACTCTCAGATTTATGGCACTGGAAAATGATTTATGTGCTGAGTGGCATCGCCATGTTTGCTTTGGCCCTTCTGATGAAAGGAAAACTCCCCCAACTACCAAAACTTAAAATCACCTATTTCGACATTTTTAAGTCCATGGGGAGTCTGCTGCAACAAGAGCCTCGTTTGGTGTTTCGCTCAATCACGGGTGGATTTGCTTTTGCTGCCATGAGTATGCTGTTTTCAACCATTGCCCTACTTTTAACCTCTGAGACATTTCAACTTTCGGATGTTTTAGTCGGCGTGGTAACTTTAGTCGGCGTATTTGGTGCACTCTCCACTCAGTGGATTGGTAAATGGGCCGATCGCGGTTATACCCTGCTTTTGACTTGGGTCGGCTGCGGGACGTTAGCCCTCAGTTGGGTGTTCCTATATTTAGGCGGGAGTTCACTCATCAGCTACATCATCGGTTATGCACTGATTAACTTAGGGCTTGCAACCACACACAGTTGTAACCAAAACGTGATTTTCCGTTTACGCCCCGATGCGAAGTCTCGGGTGAACTCCATCTATATGACCTTATATTTTATTGGTGGTGCGTGTGGCTCGGCACTAGGTGTCTATGCATGGCATCACGGCGGTTGGAGCAGTACGTGTTTAGTCGGTATTACACTGGTGATGATGGCAGGTGTCTTTGCTCTGCTGGATACCCTATATAGCAAAAGACATGGTATTGCTTAACCCTCAAAAAAGACAGTTTACTGAGTAAACTGTCTTTTTATTTGGACACTACTTTTTTAGCTCTAACTGACCTGAGCCACGGGATAAAAAGGTTTCCCCAAATCGAGGCTATCGGCATTTTCCAAAGCAATGTACAAAAATGCGGGCAGCAAAGCCGATAAAATTTGACAGCCATCTTGTAGCTGCTTGCGGTTCAACGAACTCTTATAGGTTGAACCGCCATGCATCAGCTGATTTCTCAAGGTATATAAACGGTTAAACAGTACCAGTAAAATATCGACCGAATGCTTCTGCTGTAGCGCTTTCGCCACTTTCTTCTTTTCTTGTTCAAGCTGAGCCTTACAGACCTCTAAAGCAATTTTCTTATTTTGATAGTCCCAATACCCTTGATAGGTGTATTGGTTGTCTAAGAGCATACGAATAGGCTGACTAAATTTGTCCCATAAAATGCTATAAATTCTATGATCGACATCATGTTGGCAAATTAAATGTAAGAACTGACGTAAACTCTGTTTGTCCTGACTTTGCCCCAAGTCTTGTGCATATATCGCATTGAAGGAAATCCAGAGGCTGATAAATTGTAAATCGGGATCATGATCGAGCAGTAATGCCTGCTTCAACCAACTCAGCCCGCGATGTATTCTCAGATTAAACTCATCACTCTGTTGTACTTTTTTAGTTTTAAAAATTTCTTCTAAAAGCAACATCGGCTTTTCCTATACTTTATTCTTCTATGTATTCAACATACTGAATGATTAAGCTAAATTCAATTCAACCCTGCTAGGACATAGTGATTGATAAATCCCGCTAGTTCAGTGTGAAGGTTCTATCGAAAAAAAACATTCTGTTTTCTATATTTCAATGTATCTAATGAATATTGGCTGCTCCTCTTACCATTAATTATAAGTTCTAAGCTTGATAAAAGCAGATAATATCTCTCAATGAATGTATTCCATTTTTGTGATAGTATTGCGTGCTATCGGAAATACCTGAATAAAAATGAAGCATCGAGTTTCATTTTTCGTCCATTCCCAAAGATCCTCCTATCAGTAATGAATGCATTTCAGCTCATTACATTGTGCTGTATCGTGCTCAATAAATGGATTGACGCTTTGGCTTTGCGACATCTGATTTTCATGTAATTTCCCACATATTTCTTTGCACCACTTCTACTTCAAAACATAGTGCGTTAACCATGTATTTGCCGATAGAAACTGATGAACACTGATGAAGAGTCTGATTTTTTAATGAATACTGACAAAACCATTGAAACCCCTCAATCTCCACGAATCAGTGTTGCACCGATGATGGATTGGACAACAAAATAAAATAATCCATTAATTTACAGCAACTTAAAATAAAAAAATTAAGTTAAGGTGTAAATTTGGAGTAAACTTTATTTTTATGTATCAAAACATAAATCTTCAATATTTTCACTCCCAAATAGATTATTCACAGTTACAAGAGCTGTATCAGATAGTGTTTGAGTAGCTAACACAGCTAGTCTTGTCATTGGACGAGAAATTTATACATAAAATAGATTACGGGCTCTATGAAAACCATCGAAGTTTGCCGTAGTCTAAGCTGGAAAGACTACAAGGCTGTTACCTCGGGTCTGAAAGCGATTTATCAGGCAAGTACAGAGGAAAATGCTTTAAAGTCCCTAGACATCTTCTGTGATCAATGGAATCACCAGTATCCCAAAATTGGAGAATCCTGGCGGGCCAATTGGGAAAATATCCGAACGATCTTTAGCTATCCAGCCGAAATACGTCATGCAATTTATACAACAAATGCGATTGAGTCGTTGAATAGCGTAATACGCCATTCAACGAAGAAGAGGAAAATCTTTTCATCTGATGACTCAGTAAAGAAGGTCATTTACTTAGCAACATCAAATGCTGCGAAGAAATGGACGATGCCAATTCAAAATTGGCGTTTAGCAATGAATTGGTTTACGATTCAGTTCGATGATCGATTAAAAGATCATTTATAAAAAATGGAACTTACACAAAATAATTTACAGGCTCAATATCCATAAAGTATTGAGGGGCAATGCAAACCTATCTATACACTGCCTTAAAATGCATAGCTCTTAAACATTAGCCAAATAAGCATCTATTTCATCTACCGTTGCTCTTGCTGTTCTAGAAACCCCAATTAATGTTGCAGATGCCATGCCTGTCCATTCCCCATAGCCAACCAACCAAAGGTTATTTACTTTTATTGAGCGTCCATCATTCACAGCAACTGTCTGATCAGGTTCTACTACATCAAGACTTCTTAAGTGATTCAATGAAGCTTTAAACCCTGTACACCAAATCACAGCATCTACAGCTTGTGTTGAACCATCAGCCCATATAACCGAATTCTCTTCAAATGCAGTAAAAGGTTCTCGGCTATGTAATACGCCACGTTCGCGGGCCTCTTTGACACTGTCAATCATGACAATATCACCCAGACCACCAACGGGTTGATCAATCACACGACCTTCCTGTTGAGCTTTTAAACGTTCAGTTGCCCGAAGAAATAAAACACGCCCATCAACATCATCCGATAAAAATTGAGGTGGTGTTACTGTGACCCAAGTGGTATCTGCAACTTTTGAGACTTCGGCAAGAATTTGTGCCCCTGAATTACCACCACCAACCACGATCACTTTTTTATTAATAAAAGGCTCTGGATTTACATAATGGGCTGAATGCGTTTGTAATCCTTCAAATCGTTCATGTCCTTCATAATGCGGAATATAAGGTTGACTCCATGTTCCTGTCGCACTGACCACCGCTTTAGCTCGCCAATATTGATCGCCAGCATACACATCTAAATAGCCATCTTTTTGTTCGATATGATCGACATGAACTGGTCGAATAATCGGAAATTGATAGCGTTGCTCGTATGCAGACAAGTAGTCAATCACTTCATTTCGCGTCGGGTAGGTTTGTTCAGTTGTTGGCATCATCCAACCTGACAACGAACTCCAAGTATTTGGAGAAAAAAGACGAAGAGATTCCCAAGCATGTGACCATGCACCGCCCGCCTGAGATTGGTCATCTAAAATAATAAATGGAATTTTCTTACGTTTGAGGAAATAAGCTGTGGCAAGGGCTGCCTGACCGCCACCAATAATGACTACATCGACTTCAGCTTGTAATTGAGTCAAAGCTTCTCTCCTATTATTTATTGTCATAATCAAAATAACGCCCAGTCTGCTCAACAGACTGGGCGTATTTCATACAATTTTCAAGCGTTTAAATGAGCCTTTCAATTGCTTAATTGATCAAGATACTTTTCGGCATCCAAAGCTGCCATACAGCCTGAGCCTGCCGAAGTAATTGCTTGACGATAAATGCTGTCAGCAACGTCACCCGCAGCAAATACCCCTGCCACAGAAGTTGCTGTTGCATTGCCTGAAGTACCACTTTGTACTTGAATGTAGCCATCACGTAGGTTGAGTTGGCCGTCAAACATACCTGTATTCGGTTTGTGACCAATAGCAACAAATAAGCCCTGAACTTCAACATCTTGTATGCTTTCGTCCAAAGTTGACTTCAAGCGAACTGAAGTAACACCAGTATTATCACCTAAGACTTCATCAACTTGATTGTTCCAAAGAATACTAATTTTGCCTTCTTTTTCTTTGGTAAAAAGATGATCTTGTAGAATTTTCTCTGAACGTAAACTGTCTCTACGGTGAACTAAGGTGACATGTTCAGCAATATTAGAAAGATAAAGTGCTTCTTCAACTGCTGTGTTACCACCACCCACGACCATGACTTTTTGATTCTTATAAAAGAAACCATCACAAGTTGCACATGCGCTGACACCTTGACCCATGAATTTAGCTTCAGATTCAAGACCCAAGTATTGTGCTGTCGCACCTGTTGCAATAATCAGTGCATCACAAGTAAAGTCTTCCATGTCGCCTTTTAGCACAAATGGACGGACGCTTAAATCAACTTCATTGATGTGGTCATACACAATTTCTGTACCAAAGCGTTCAGCATGGGCTTGCATTCTTTCCATAAGTGCAGGACCAGTTAAACCTTCTGGGTCGCCCGGCCAGTTATCTACCTCAGTGGTCGTTGTTAATTGACCACCAAGTTGTATACCCGCTATCAATGTAGGTTTTAAGTTTGCACGTGCTGCATACACAGCAGCACTATAACCCGCAGGCCCTGAACCTAAGATCACTAATTTAGAATGTCTCTTTTGCATTTCTGATCACCTAAAGTTTATAAGCTACGTTGATTGACACGCTTAGATAATTCTTCTGCCGACTCTTTTCGCTCTGAATAACGGTCCGTGAGGTACTGACTCTGCCCACGAGTGAGCAAGGTGAACTTATATAGTTCTTCCATTACATCGACAATTCGATCATAGAAGGATGAAGGTTTCATCCGTCCATTTTCCTCAAACTCTAAAAAAGCTTTAGGAATAGACGATTGGTTCGGAATGGTGATCATCCGCATCCAACGGCCTAAAATACGCATCTGGTTTAAGCTGTTAAAAGACTGTGAACCGCCACTGACCTGCATCAAAGCTAAAGTCTTACCTTGCGTTGCACGAATTGCACCGCCTGCCAATGGTATCCAGTCAATTTGCGATTTGAAAATTGAACTCATGGAGCCATGACGCTCAGGCGAACACCACACCATGCCTTCTGCCCAAGCGAGTAAATCATGCAACTCTTTAACCTTTGGATGTTCAGTGTCCGCATCTTCAGGTAAAGGCAGCCCTTTAGGATGAAAGATTTTTACTTCAGCGCCAAACTGCTCCAAGATACGACCAGCTTCCATCACCACCAATCGGCTGTATGAACGCTCTCGGTTAGAACCATACAGCAGCAAAATACGGGGTGGATGATCTAGCACTTTAGCTTGTACTTTTTCTAAAGTCGGTTGATCGAGAAGATTCATATCTACATTTGGGAGAGTCATAGAAATTACACCTCTTCTTTAAAAAACTTTTTTCTAAGCCACAAAGACACACTGACTAAAGCAATCAACACTGGTACTTCAACCAATGGGCCAATCACAGTCGTGAATGCGACAGGTGAAGCCAAACCAAAGGTTGCAATCGCGACAGCCAGCGCCAATTCAAAGTTATTTCCCGCAGCTGTAAAAGAAATAGCTGTGGTTTTAGGATAGTCATTCCCCATCCACTTGCTCATAAAGAAGCTGATGAAGAACATCACGATAAAGTAAATGGTCAGTGGAATCGCAATACGCAAGACATCGAGTGGCAAACTCACCACGTCGTTTCCTTTGAGGCTAAACATCGCCACAATCGTGAACAATAACGCCAACAAACTCAGTGGACTGATCTTAGGTAAGAAGACATGTTGATACCAATCCAGACCTTTAGCTTTTACTAGAGTGAATCGCGTCATAAAGCCAAGGAAAAATGGAATTCCCAAATACACCAGTACTGCATGGGTAATAGTCCAAAAATCGACATTGATTACCTGTCCTGCAACACCAAAATAAGGTGGCAAGAAGGTTAAGAATAGCCAAGCATAAGTACTGAAGAATAAGATCTGGAAGATACTGTTAAAGGCCACCAATGCAGCAACATATTGGTTATCCCCACAGGCTAAACCATTCCAAACCAAGACCATGGCAATACAACGAGCCAGTCCTATCAAGATTAAGCCTGTCATGTATTCAGGATAGCTGTGTAGAAAAATGATGGCTAATGCAAACATCAGAACAGGTGCGATGAGCCAGTTTTGTACTAAGGATAGCGTCAGCGTTTTCTTATCTTTAAACACCTGTGGCAAAGCTGCATAGTCTACTTTGGCTAATGGTGGGTACATCATCAAAATTAAACCAATCGCAATTGGAATATTAACGGAATCCACACTCATTTTATCCAATGCCACTGAGGCTTGTGGAAAGAACACGCCTATCGCTATTCCGAACCCCATCGCAATAAAAATCCATAGTGTGAGGTTACGATCTAAAAAGGATAATCTTTGTTGAGCCATGATGTTCTCATTCAATATCTGAGATGTGATTGATTGCAGCAATCAATTCAGGACGAGACATGTGCGCTGTATCCAGTGCAAATAACGCATCTAAGCGACGATTGATATGGTCTACAGTCACTTGGAATGCTTTGAGCTTCTCTTCTTTCGGCAAGTCTAAATACGAAGGATCAGCCAAGCCCCAATGTGCCTTGATTGCTCCACCTAAATACAGTGGACACGCTTCTTGCGCAGCCGAATCACAAACCGTAATCACTACGTCAGGTTGATATTGTTCACAATCATCAATGGTTTTACTCCACAAACCATCTGTTGAAAGACCTAGATTTTCTAAAGTTTCTATGGTCAGTGGATGTACTTGCCCTGATGGCTTACTACCTGCACTGTATGCTTTCCAACCCTCTGGGGCACGACTATTAAACAGCACTTCTGACAGGATGCTACGGCAACTATTTCCAGTACACAAAAAAAGGAATTTCATATTGTTCTACTCGCAATAACTATTGATTTGTTGAAATGATGGAGCAACTTTTTGCTGTAAATCAGCATTTTTAAGGGTATTAAGTACGTCTATACACCAAGTAGGTAAATTGGGATTGAGACTGTAATAGACCCATTGTCCTTGACGTCGATCTTGTAAAAGACCAGAAGAGCGTAATAAGGCTAAATGCCGTGAAATCTTGGGTTGGCTGAGTTGTAGTTTTTCAGTCAAATCACAAACACATAATTCTTTATTCTCAGTAACTAAAGTCACGATATTGAGTCGAGTTTCATCTGATAAGCATTTAAAAAAATTTACTTGGTCCATTCTTAATTCCTATTCACTCATTTGGATATACGGATAATCATATGCAAAAAGTAAATTTTTTAATTCACTCGTTGACCATTTTCATCAATCACTTTTTCACCATCCTCTTTCGTAAAGGCTCCCTTCTGAGGTAGTGGTAGAATATCTAAAACAACTTCTGAGGGACGGCTCAAGCGAGTGCCTAATTCAGTAACAACAAATGGTCGATTAATCAATATTGGATGATCAAGCATAAAACCAAGTAACTGCTCATCACTCAAATCACTACGATCAAGGTCTAAATCCCGATAAGGATCTACATTCTGGCGAATGGCCTCTCTTACTGTTAATTTTGCGTCCTGAATCAATTTAACTAATTCGTCATAACTAGGTGGTGTAATGAGATATTCAATCACAGTTGGCTCAATCCCTGTATTACGGATCAATGCCAAAGTATTCCTAGATGTTCCACAAGCTGGGTTGTGATAAATCGTCACATTTGATGAAGTTGTCATCGAATTGAGCTCTTTTGAGAATTTATAGCATCTTTATATTCGAATTTCCATATATATGCAATACCATATATTGAATTTTTAATAATGTCTTCGAAAATAAATACCATCTAAAAAAGCTTTTCACTATCAATTGAATGGCAATAATACAACTAAATTAAAAGCCTCTTTAGAAGGCGACTATTGATTTATGTCAACAGCCGCCTTTTAAATTAAAATCGACTTATGACTTGATAAGTTATAAAAGAAAATAGGTAAGCCAACGAAAATAGATAAACAGCCATTACGACTGGTTGTTTCCAACTCCCTGTTTCTCTTCGAATAGTTGCTAGTGTTGCTAAACAATGCGGGGCAAAGATAAACCAAACTAACAATGACATACCTGTCGCTAGCCCCCATCCATCTGGTCCAGATATTTGAGATAATAAGGTCTGGGTAACTGCATCTTCATCACCAGACATTGCATAAATCACTCCTAATGCAGCAATAATCACTTCACGAGCTGCCATTGCAGGAATCAAAGCAATACAAATTTCCCAAGTAAATCCAATTGGAGCAAATATTGGATGGATTAGATGTCCTAACTGTCCAGCAATACTATAATTGATTGGTGGCATTGTTGGATTATCAGGTGGTAAAGGGAACGTTACCAAGAACCATAATAAAATAGAAAGTGCGACAATAATTCCACCAACTCTTTTTAAGAATATAGTTGCTCTATCATAAAGCCCCAAAGCTACATTTCGAACATCTGGAATACGGTATGTAGGTAATTCAAAAATGAAAATACTTTCAGTTTTATCTTTTCTGACTAATTTCAGGAATAAAGAAACCAATAAAGCGGATACGATTCCTGACATGTAAAGCCCGAACAGAACTAGACCTTGTAAACTGAGCCAACCATAAACCAACTTGTTTGGAATGAATGCAGCGATCAGCAAAGCATATACAGGTAGTCGTGCAGAACACGTCATTAAAGGTGCAATCATAATCGTTGCTAAACGATCTCTTTCAGAGCTAATACTTCTAGTCGCCATGACTCCGGGAATTGCACAAGCAAAGCTCGAAAGTAACGGAATAAATGAACGCCCACTTAAACCAGCTTTAGACATCAGCTTATCTAACAAAAAAGCAGCTCTAGGTAAGTATCCCGATTCTTCTAAAATTAAAATAAAGAAAAATAAGATCAGAATTTGAGGCATGTACGCGAGTACACTACCAGCACCTGCAATCACACCATCAACGACCAAACTTCTTAAAAGTGGATGAGTGATCAGAGGTCCTATCGCTCCACCAAACCATGAAATCGAATCCTCAACGAAGGAAATTAATGGCTGAGCCCAGATAAAGACAGCCTGAAACATTACAAACATGGTAAAGGTCAATATTAATAATCCAAAAACTGGATGTAAGAATATTTTGTCCAAGAAAGCCGTTCGTTTATCACCATTATCATTTTTCAAGATGACTTGTTTTGTAATATATTTGATTTGGTCAAAGTGACTCAGATCAGAATGATAAGGGGCAACAAACAAATTCTTTTGATCCAATTGAGTCAATAGCCCCTGAATGCCTTTTGTTTTTACAGCTACTGATTCAACAACAGGAATACCTAAAAGCTGAGATAGCTTCGTTGTATCAATTGCAATCCCACGCTTTCTAACCTCATCCATCATGTTAAGAACAAGTAACATTGGTCTGTTTAAAGCCCTGACTTCAAGTACAAGACTTAAATGAAGATGAAGATTCGTAGCATCGACAACACATACAAAAATATCAGGTATGACTTCGCCTCTTAATTCACCAAAGCATACTGCTCTAGTTACCTCCTCATCTAAACTGCTCGGTTTTAAACTATAAGTCCCAGGCAAATCCAATACTCGAACGGTATCACCAGAAGGTAGTTTAAAAAATCCCTCTTTCCGTTCTACCGTTACCCCAGCATAATTTGCAACTTTTTGACGAGTCCCTGTGAGGGTGTTAAAAAGTGATGTTTTACCGCAATTAGGATTACCAACCAGTGCAATATTTTTAGTTTCCATTGGTAATCTCTACAAAAATTCGTTCTGCTTCATTTTTTCTTAAGGCGAAACGTGATGTTTCGATTTGAACCAACACAGGATCACCACCAAAAAGCCCTTTCGCAAGCACTTGTAAGGATTCACCTACTCTAAAGCCCAGCAGTTCTAAACGTTCCAGAACAGGATCATTTTTATCTTGATACTGTTCACCCTTTTTAAGATCAATGATTTTTACAGTCTGGTCTTGCTTTACTTGAAATAAATTCATTGTCTGCACCCTATTTCAACGCCAAAATTTTTCGAGCGCCATTCAGTACAAACAGTGAAACAAGAATACCAATAATCAAATCTGGGTAAGCTGAACCAGTCCATGCGACAAGTACACCTGCTAAAATAACCCCCATATTTACTATTACGTCATTAGCTGAAAAGATCCAACTCGCTTTCATATGGGCTCCGCCATCTCTATGCCCAGAAATGAGATACAAGCACGTCACATTGGCAATAAGTGCTAAGAAGCCAATAATGATCATCAAATCTGACTCTGGCTCACTACCGAACATGAAACGTCTGACAACATCAATAATAACGATCAAAGCTAATAAAAGTTGAATCCATCCTGCAAAATGAGCTGCTTTTAATTGGTATTTTGCCGCTTTCCCTACCGCGTAAAGTGCTATACCGTAAACGGCCGCATCAGCAAACATATCAAGAGAGTCCGCAATGAGACCCGTCGATGCGGCAATAATTCCACTTATGAATTCAATAAAAAAAAGAATACCATTAATCGCTAGTAATAATTTAAGGACTTTCGCCTGCTTAGTCGGATCTGGTGTTTCAGGCAATTCCCCAGTGGCTTTTACTGTTTCCACAAGCTTTGCACCAAAACCGAGGGCTTCAAGTTTTGTGGTAATTTCATTAATCCCATTTGTATGGAAAACAACTAACTGTCTTTGTGCCAAATCAAATGATAAACCTTTAACGTCATGCAAGGGAGAAAGAGCCATTCTGACCATTTGCTCTTCTGCCGAACAATCCATCTTTGGAATCAGAAAAGTACTGGCTTCTTGTGCGTGCTCTTTATTTTCATAAGCTTCAGTTTTATTTAATTTTGCTCCAAATCCAAGAGCTTCAAGTTTTGCAGTGATTTCATTATTTTCACCATTATGCAGAACTTTTAGGTTTCGGTTTGGCAAATCAAATACCAGCCTCTTAACATCTACTAATGAAGATAAAGTCATCCGAACCATTTGTTCCTCTGCGGAGCAATCCATTTTCGGGATGTTATAGTCACTGATGAAAGTCGCTGTATCTTCACTCCCCCGAATCGTTTCAGGTGAAGTTATCGAATCCGAACCACAACATAAATTCGACTGCGTAGAACACGGCTGGTTACTACCGCAAGTATCTTTTTCATCAGAGTTAGCTCCTTGCTGTAACTCATTACCACAACAAGAGCTTTTACTTACTTCAGTAGCTGAATCTTTACCTTTACAAGAATCTGTTTCTGATTCATTTTGTTTTTGCTTGGTATCGTCACAAGAACTTTCTTTATTACAACCGCAACCACTCATTGATGTGCCTATAGTCATATCTTTACTTATTGCATATTAAAATCCCTATAGCTACTATAGAGTCAAGCTAGTTTTTGTTGATTACCATGTTCTTAAAAATAGGTGAGTTATCTGAGAAGACCTCTTGTTCAGTATTAACAATCAGGTTCTATGAAAAAGAAGGTTTAATCCCACCACCTGAAAGAAATCAGGGTAACTATCGACTGTATTCTGAAAACTATATTGATAGACTAAAATTTATTGTCAATTGTCGAACATTGAACATGAATCTTAGTGAAATCAAGAAATTATTAACTTATAAAGATACTCCTGCCCAAAATTGTTCTGAAGTAAACGAACTTATTGATTCTCATATCAGAGATGTACAAGATAGTATTAGAAACCAACAGAAACTCATTGAGCAGTTGTTAGAAATTCGGAAAACCTGTGACGGTTTATGTACTGCTGATAAATGTGGCGTATTAAAGAATTTAGCTTGAGCTATTTATAGCTAAGGGAACTTAAAAGTTCCCTTAGCTTTTAAGTTAGTGCTTTAACATTACGAGCTAACTCTTGTCTCATTGTCGTTACACACGATAAAGTGCCGCATTGGTGAGGCTCCTCTTTCTCATTTGAATTATAAAACTCCTCAATAATATCTAAGCCCTCTTCACCTCCCACCTCAAAAGTAGCATTACCATAACCCTGTCGTGCCACATGATCCAAAGCCTCCTGATAAAATCCTGCTACCTTACTTTGTTCATCAATCTGTTTCGCTGACGTAATTGCTTCCTGCAAATTAACACCATCCCGTAAAGTTAAGTCTACGTAGTAGATCGGTGTACGGTAGCTTTGGGTTGTGCTTTTCCCCCTCAGAGTGAGTTGCAATGGCAAACATGAAAGCAAATCACCTGAAGCCGCATGGTAGTAACGAAGCCGTGCCGCCAAAGTTCGGATGCTATTAAAACCTGTGGTTCTAAAAATGAATGTACCCAACTCATCCGACTCATCTAAGTTCACGTAAAGTCGTCCATAAGGTTTGCACTGTCCACCTTGGGCCAAAGGACATAAATCAGGTGATGGACATTGGTGTTGTTCAACCCCGTTTTGTCCAAGTCGCTGACAAGTTTCACCATTTCCTGTACAAATTGGTCGGCCTGTTTGTCGATCAAAAAGAGTGTACTCAGCTCGTAGATTCAGTTCAGGATCATTAAAAATCATCCGTACTGGAATGGTTCTGAGTTTTTGATTGGGTGCTTTGGCACGAAGCTGCTCATCCAAGGGATGCTTCACCCATCCCTCTTTGCCTTGGATTTGACTGGTAATCGTGAACTGGTCATCCTTTTCGGGCAATCGTTTACCGTTCTTTTCGACCACTTTACCGATACTGATGCGCCCGAGTATAGGCGGTGTAATGGCTAAACCTTTAATCATGATGATTTCCTCTTTTGAGTAAAATAAATTAGACATAAAAAATCCCATGCGCTGAGGCATGGGATTTCTAGGTTGGTTGGATATTTTGCTTAGGCTAAATCGGCTTCAATCATCATTGGTATAGATATTGAAGCGCCGTGAACCTTGTTTACTTTGTGGAAATTGATTCAAATATTCAGGGTATTGCTTGAGTAAAGCCTTGCTGTCTAAGCTGATTGAGTCTTTAGACTTTTTCCACGTCACTGAGCCTGTTAAGAATGTTGCTCGTTCAGCCTGTTGCATCTTGGCTTGCAGTTGATGCTTAAGCAGATCGAATTGCTCCTGATGCTTTTCAATTTGGTTGCGTGCTTGAATCAGTTGTTCAAACTGTTGATTGGAACTTTCGTCTTCGGATAAATCTGTGGTGCTGAGTGGTACATGTTCGGGATAGAGTAGCTGTAAGGCTTTGGCTGCCGATTCACTGGCATCGGCTTCGGGTGGAACATCCTTTTCTACGCACTCCCAGAAATATCGTTCAGCATTGATGATGTGTTGAATCACCGATTCAGAACGAATGACTTTAAAGATGCGAGTTTCATGTCCACAAATCAATACGCAGATATGTGCGGCTTTCTTGCCTGTCACTGCCAATTGGTGTTGTACCTGACACAGTACGTATAAAGGCACACCATCTCGCCACAGTTTGGCGCCATATTCGCCTGCGGTTTTACATTCCAATATTTGTACATCGGCATCACCTGTTACGGAATAATCCAAATTGGCGAGCATGAAATGTTTATCAGCTTCGGGATGTTGTAACACCGCATTGACCCGACGGACTTTGTAGTTGGTGTGCATGCTGTAGTACTCAGCCACCAAGGGTTCAAGCCGTTTACCCCAGTACAAAGGCGCATGACCTTCACTTTCACCCTCAATGGATTGTTGAATCCGACCTGTTTTGATCATCCACAATTCGAGCATCGACATATAAGGATTGAGTCCACAAGCGGCAGCACAGTCACTACTGCCAATGCCTTGGCGACGCACTTCTAGCCATTCGGCTTGACTTAAGTTTTTGGTCTCTAAAAAGCGTTTTGGATGGCTGAGTTTAGGGCGGTGCGCATGGATATTTGCTCGAGTAGGATGAGGTTGAATTAAAGCTGAGTTCATATAGATGTCCTCTGATTATTAAATTTTAGACATAAAAAAAGCCACATCTGGAGATGTGGCAAAGAGGTATTCGAGTTCAAGGAGATTTACAGGATCATGTTGATCTGATGTGATTATCTTAAATTCGGAATCTGAATCTAAACTTAAACAATTAAGCGTAATGCTTGTTCAAGCCCACGTTGCTTAAGCCCTGCCCCTGCACCGAACCATGCTGAATCTAAGCGATGATCCTGACTCATGGCTCGACGTTCATGATCACAAAATTCCGTAATGGAACACAGTAAGCCATAAGCGGTGTCTTTGGCTGAACTGAGTTCTGCCCCACGGCCATGCCCATTAAACATGGTCATGACTTTTGACATAGAACGTCCATTCGGTTCAATCTTGTTGTCAGCTTTAGTAGCTGAGTTGGCTTGTGTGGCAACATTGCGATAGAACTGAATAATACTGTCATCTTGCTCGGTTGGACTGATGCTGGTGTTATTAAACACCGCATCGAAATAAGCTGCCGCTTCAGTCTGTGTGACTTTACGTTGACTGAGCTGTTTCATTTCATACATATGTTCGTTCCATGCCCGCACTGAAATCCCCAATTGCTGTTTAATCTTTTGCGCATCAAACTTGGTACTATGTGGCACTTTGACTACGCCTGCACTTGTGTTCTGACCTTTTAAGGCAATAGCTAGAGTGTTATTACACACCACGCGAATACTGGTAAATTGCGCCGTGGTCGCCAAAGTGCCATCACACGCCGTAGCTAATAAAATATAGCCATTGCTGACATCTTTGCCTTTTAAGGCAGAAGTCTGTCCTGTTTTGGCTAAAGCCCAGAATTTCTTGCCACCTTTCAGTACCCCTGCGGTTTCCAGTTCAAAGCCTGATTGTTCAGTCAAGTCTCGATAGAATTCTAGAATCTCTCGGGGTTGGACTTCCTGATAACGCTGACTGACCACCGATAAAGGCGCATGTGTGTCGGAACGGTATAAAACCCGCTGTTCATCATGCGGTAGGATCAAGCTTTGTCCTTTATGGTTTTCAGCCATATAACTCACATTCGAGCTTTCAATCTGCCAGTCCATGCCTGCTTGTTTGGCCCAGACTTCAATCGGTTGGTTTGGGGTAAGCTGATTGCCTAAACCATGCCAAGGGGTTTGTCCGACATAAGCCATTTGTTCAAGTTGATGTGCCATGGTGAACCTTCCTAAAATAAGTGTGTGATGTAAAGTTTTAAAGAATGTATGAATTCAACTATGTAAAGGCTGAGATGCGATTACTTCGCCCATGCAAAGGTTTGTTGGCAATCCAAGCAGACGTAGTGCACGGCATCGGTGTAATACTTTTCAAAGCAGTATTGGCTGATCACCACCAAAACCCCGCCGATGACCACCCCGATCGCCGCACCAATAAAAGGTGAAACGCCTGCTTTTTTGGCGACCTGCATGCCGAACATCGCCATCTGTGTGGGGGAAATACAACGTTGCAGTTGTTCAAAATAATTAAAGTTGGGATTGCCTGAATCGGTCTGTTGAACATGGACAGACTGACAAAAAGGACAGCGAATAAGAGACATTGAATATTCCAAGTAGACTGAATTCAGTACAAAAGCTGAATGGCGGGCATAAAAAAACCGCATCCATTAAGGACGCGGTTTGGTTTGGTGTGTAGCTTAAATTGAGTGCTTTGGCTTAGTGTTGAACTGAGTTATTGAAAGCTATAGCTTGCAGTACCTTGGTCGGTTTCAACATCGACACGTACCACATTGTTATAGCCACAGCCTGTTAATTTCAGTCTTAAACGTAGACCCATTTTAAAATGCTGGGGATATTCCAACGATCTGCGATAGCCTTCATAACTGCATTCACCGTTGTTGATCAGCACATTGGTGACATCAATCGGATCTGCGCTGTTAGAACGGATGGTCAATACCGTAGCGGATTGATTTTGCGCATACCAGTTACTGGTATCTTTGACATCCAGTTCTACCGTAAATGTATTTGGATCAAGGCCAGAGTTACACCCACTCAACAACATTCCTGTCGTTACAGTCACTGCCAGTAGGATCGGTTTAAAAAATTGCTTCATACATTTTATCCTCAGCAGTAGTTATAGCTCACGCCATAATCGCCCGTATTTAAATCAATGCTGACCAGATGAATTTCACAGTCTGTGCCATTATCAAATTTATAAACGTAGTAACGATTACCCGCCTGCTCCGATTCCAGTGCTCCGTGTTCCTGTAAGCTGAAGTTTTTCACTGATTTGCCTGTATCTTTTGCGGCTTTGGCAAAGACATAGCGTTGATATTTATCTATGTTGTCCTGCTCAAACTGAGGCAGTTCGTTATAAGGCAGCATCGACAGCAAGGTATCGACAGACTTTAAGTTTTTATCAAATTCAAAGCTGAGCAATTCAGGTTCATGGCCTGATAGGCTCAGACTTTTACTCCCTGTGGTAAGCTCTTTGACATCAATCCCATCCACTTCTGCTGCTGCAATTTCAGTTGATCCTGTTGCTTCTGAACTGGCAGATTCCAAAGGCTGTGCAGAGCTAGCCTCAGAAGTGCTGGCTTGAACCGTTTTCTCAGTTGCATATTTGGGGCTAAAGAAATAGAAGCCTGCAATAATGATTAGGGTCAGCGCTAAAATCGCAGCCAAACCCAATATGGTTTTTTGGTTCATCTCAAATGCTCCCATCTTTAGTTGGGTACAGTGACTTGACCATTCTGAGCATTAAAGTGAACGAAGCGCGGGCAACCACCCTGAAAGTTCACCGTGAAATTACGCCAACCACGGTTGCCCGGATTGGTTTTATACATGCACTGATACACCCCGCCACCCAAATTGCGAGCCTTAACAAAATAGGCTTCACTGGCTTGCGCAAACCAGCCTGCCTGCGCCAATGATGCACCTGCAAGTAGTAATGAAATAAGGGCAGTTTTTAGGAAGGTTTTAAACATAATCATTTTCTCTTTTTATAGGCATCACTGGTCTTGGTCTCAATCAGACGCAGTGCTCCCCATGCATGAATGTTGGAATGAATATCTATGTTTTTTTGAAGTGTTATAGACGATAAAGCACACAGATCTATGACCCTCAAAACAGCATGAGAGATTCATCTTCATATCGGTAATATGTACTTGAAAAAGTTTTATTCTTAGAAAGTCATCGACACAGCTATGCATTGACTGCACAGCATCAGGTCTAATCACCCAACGGTACAAACATGAAAAAAGAGAAATATAAAAGACGGTCTTGATGTAAGCGCATGGCGTACTCCTTTGTTTTAAAAGAATCCTGCCAAATCACTGTCAATTGATGGTGGCAGAACGAAGGAGGGTTGACAGACTGGTAACAAAGAAACCAGCACGCGCAAGCGCGTCCCCCCTCCGCCCTACCGCAAAGAAAGGGGGACGAACGGGTCCACAACATGCAAAATGAGATTTCGCATATTGTCTTTGTTAATGGGTCTGTCAAAACCCGCTGACGATGTAGGTCAGCAGGCTAAGGATAATCTGCGCACTGTAGAGCGTCAAGCAATCAACTAGTGCATAAAAATTTAATGTTATATTTCATCATCGGTAGTATTGAAACGTCAGACCTTTTTCTGCATATTGATCCAACTCAAATTTTTTTGATTAAAGGGGATCCAATATGAGACAAGATCTAAATCTTGAACAGCAAGAAGAAGATTATAGAGAAGCTCGAGAAAATGAGATTCAGAAAATTGCTGAATCGAATAATGTATCGAATGAAGTTGCTACTCAAATTTGGGAAGATCTTCATAGCTCTATAAACCAATAAAAAACATTAAAATCCTAACACCTTGCTCATATAGTAAAGGTGTTAGGTTCTAATATAAAATAGTTGCCTAAAACAAAAGCCGATAATGAAAATAATGCAATTTTTTTGCACTCCACTTTTGAATATAAGGCCCCTGAGAATTATTAGACCTCATTCATTCGAATTACTGATACATTGGATATATTAAGCGCTTTTAAAATATCCATGTGACGTTGTTCATCTTGAGAAGCATAAAATGTTGCAACCCATTTAATATCAGGCTTGACTGATTGTTTTAATTTACGGAAATATGGCAAATCAACATCAGCAAGTGAGTGACCAAGAATGTAGATTTCTTCAATATTATGGATACTTGAAAAGAATTTCTTATTATTCTCAATGATTTCTTCTGTACCTTTAAATGTTGCTGAAAAGTAGCGATTGATTGCATGTTTACCACGTTCAAAAGAATAATCATATTGAGCAGACTGATATTCCGCCCATTGTTCATACTCTTCATCATTTAACTCTTTAGGGGGTTCCACAGGTTTTTCTTTGAAATTCTCAGGATCAACACCATGACCAAGAATAAGTTCTTGATCATCATTTTCAGCCTTTCCATGTATGAACAAAATATTGTTATCTGGAATCCCGTAGTAATAAGTAAGAGTATCCGTATAATTAAAAGTGAGATACATGGCATTTCTATCTAAATTGACGGCGTTTCCCAGATTAAATTCAGGAAATTCAACAGCTAATATAAATTCTTTAAAAGCCTTATACAGATCTGTTGTTAAATAACCCAAAATTCGCTCCATCTCAATTTCAAGCGTATACCGATCTCTATCTCTAAAATTATCTGATGCATAGTTGGGCATTGCATCCATATTTGCTTCCAAAACAGAATCTGTACTCAAACCAGACATGCTGCTCTCAAACTCTGACCATAATGGATCTAACATTGAGGAAGGAAAATCAGGATCTAAATCAGTAAAACCAAAGTGTTCTAACAAAAGATTGTACACATCTCTGTAATTTTTTTTGAGATACAAACCAAATGATGTATATTTTGTATCAAGCCCATGATGAACATCAAATCCATTACCTATTACATATAATTTCATTTTACTCCCCATTAACATCTAGTTCTTTGAAATAAAGAATTTCTGCATCATTATCTGTTAGCTCAAAATAAGATTCTTCGAAGTTAAGCTCGGCAATATCAGCTTTTACCTTTAATCCATCGTCATAGGTAAGCATTAAATGGGCTGTATAGGTTTCTTTGTGCTTAATTATGGATTCATTGTTAAGTACAAATAAATATTGTTTATCTTCAGGATCCCAAGGCGAACGATCATAATCAGAGAATTGGTAATTTGCTATAACAGTCACTTCAAACTCAACTGAATATTCAGCCCACTCCGCGTCAACATTTTGCAATGTTTTCTTCTTAATAGTTAATGAATCTATATCAATAGAACTTATAACATCGTCAAAAGGCTCAGTATTTTCATAATTAAACTCACCATCCTGTAAAGATTGTAAAGCAAGTGCTTTTATTTTCTCTTGCAAGAGCTCAAATACTTCGTCAGCAAACTTGGTTGGTTCTTCGTATGCTTTATCACTGCGAACTATCAAATCAATCAAATCATCTACAGATTCTAGATGTATAAAGCTACTCTCATTAGCACAGAATGACTTCATGTCACCGTCAGAGCTAACAATATAAACTGCATGCCCTCTTCGCAAGCTAATCTGTTTTACTGCTTCTAATGCAAACGCATCAGGGAATTCATGTTTTTTAGATTCTTTATCGAATGGTGGAAGGTTATGAAAATAAGCATTGAATACCACATTTGGGTCAACAGAACTTACACTTATAATTTCTACGCATCGCCCTTCCAAAAACTCTAAAAACTTTTTATGCACTAGATCATAAATTTCATCACCACTCACTTTAGTAAATATGCCATAACAATCTAGTTCAGATGCATTCCTAAGAAACATAGCATCTTTAGTTATATGCTTAATTTTTGATGCAGCCTCGACTGACTTCTTCTTTAAATGTGATTCAATTTCACTTTTCGTGACATCAGTGACCAAAAGGTGAATCTTTTCCTGCTCAATAAGCTCTTGAAGGCGCCCTAAAATATGTTGACCAAATTGATAATTCTTATTCTCATATGCAGATGTATCAATGAAAACCAACCTAGTTTCTAACTCCATACCCCCTCCTATAAAAGTCTAAATTACTGCCACTATCTTAAAAACACCAATTGATAATAAGTTGATTATTATTGTATTTATTTCACCTTTTTTAAAAATCACTTAAAAGATATTCGCTAATTACATTATCAGGTTTATCTTTTCAAGATAATGATTTATAAAATAAAATAACCAACTATGTACAACCTTTGAAGCCCAATTATGCCACTCACTCCCAAGAAAAAGAAAGTTGAATCAATAACAGGCGAATGCAAAACTTCAAATCATTTAAATCCATCTAAAAAAGACATCCGTAGCCAAAAAAAATTCTTAAATGAATTAATTGGCTATATAAGTACACACGAAGAAATCGTTCCTAATGCCAAAGCATTAAGCCAATCGCTTTCAGTTGACTACAAGAAATACGAAAAAATAAAATGTGTGCAAACGTGGGCTGAAACAACGGATATAACTGGCTTCCAATATTCCTATTATTCAGTTCTAGGAAAAACTCTCCCAGAGTTCTTAAATAAATCTATTCAAGAGTGTAGTTTTTTTGATGTTAAATTAATGAGAACTGGTGAAATTGTAACTAAAGATAAAATTATTAACCTTTTCACAGCTATAGTAATTATTTTAGCCACAATCATCGAATCAATCTTAAAATCAAAACCTAGCGATTCATTAACTTTAGATAAAGGATTTCTACAGATTCAAGAGATTATCAACACATATGAAAAAGATAATCAACAGAAATACTATAAGCCTATTGCAGAGCTCTTAGTCGCTATAAAATTGTATAATCAACTTGATATTGTTGATAAAAATATTAGAGAGCCTAATTTTTTTGAGAAAAACCCAGATTATCCCTACTCTATCCAAGATGCTCAGAAATACCGTGATGAATTATACAATGAAGTAGTAGAACACTTAGAAAAAGCCATAAATCAGTGCATCACTATTGGTCTTTTTAAACAATACCAAAGATCTCCGAACTCAAATAAAAAAATAGAGAACATACCCGTTATATGTGAAGGGCATACTTTGTTAAACAATACAAAGTTACTTAAAAAACTAAATGGCTCATCATTAAATGCTGAAGGGAATTTAAAAAAGAAACACAATTTTGAAGCTATTGATAACAAAATTTTAGAACTTATCAAGCAAGACAAATTCAAGAATAAATATAAAAGCAAGAATGCAGCTGCTGAAAAAATAGCAGATGAGATTGCAAAGGAAATTGAGGTTTTCATGGAAAATGACCGTGGCAAAAATAACCACAATCAGCACATCAAGCTAGAGAACTTGCCAGATAGAATACTTAAATTCATCAACAAATATCCTGAGCTTAACGAGCACTTAATAAATAAGTAATTGATTTTTATGTTTAATCAGTTTTTTTTAATTACTTGGACGGCTCATAAATAGTTTTTCAATCAAGTGTAAATTTACTGTCATTGGATAGTGTCCTTTCTGCTTCAAGGTAGCTATTCAATTTAATGGGCTTTTTCCCATAACTAATCCAACATTTAGGACAGTAAGTATGTACACCGCAATATTTAAAAAACCTTCGGGTTCATCACAAGGTCAAAGTATAAAACCTCGATCAGGCCGAACCTCTGAATTAAGGATAATATTACTATTAAGTATCTATTATCCCAATAGGTGTACTACTTATCATCTGGGTAGTTTGTATATACCTATTCCAGTAGTGTTTTGTATAACACTACTGATTATTAATCAGTATAGATTTCACTGCTATAAAGCTAAGGGGTACACTCATGCCTCTTAAACCTTTCAAAGCTCAAACACCTGCGATTGTTTATCCTCTTATTAGCGATGGTGCATTTGAACTTCTGCCATCATCAGAGATTGAACAGACCATTTTATATCGTGACCACCGCTTGAAATGTATGCTCAATATAGTGTCATTCGTCAGGGAATGTTTAAACGCAAAGCGAATTTGCAGCCAAAGTTGAACCCGATGATTTCAACGAATTTAAGGGCTTCTTTTACTACGCTCAGTGGATAAGACCATTTGTGCCTGTCTTTGATGATATTACAGGCATTGATCTTAATTACCTGAAAGACTTTATAGTTTGTGAAGAAATATTATGTTTCTTCAAAGCAAAAGAACTTTTAAATACCGAATTAGATCTGATTGGGTTATTTGAACAACCAAATTCCCAACCTCTTGTACATATACAGCCAAGAGCAGATTTATTAAATCAATTCGTTCAACTGATTCGTGAGCAAATGGGTAGCACTATAGTAAAAAATGTTATCCGAAAACGTGAGGAAAAGGCTAAACAAAACTTAAAGTCTTGTCGTAAAGCGATAAACCAATGCTTTGCCAAATTCAGCAAACTTTTGGTTATACGTGTTGATTTTGCCTTTAAGCCACCTTTAGAGAACTTAACCCCCTATTGCCCAGATGAACTGCAACACCCCTTTCATTCTGAAAATGCCTTGCAATCTTTAAAAGAGCTAATTGCACAGTTATTACGGAATAGAAGGCATAACAAAATATTGAACCAAATCAAGGGTTATATTTTGAAGTTTGAACATGGGTTAAAAAAGGGCTTTCACGTCCACGCTCTGTTTTTTATGGATGGTAATTTACATCAAAATGATGGGTATTTTGCACATGAAATTACCAAGTACTGGAAAAAGCTTACGAACGATCAAGGCTGCACCTATAACTGCCACATGGCAAAAGACAAATACAAAACTCTATGTATAGGAATGATTGATCACACAGATACCGCAAAGCAAAAGGCGTTAGATGATTGTGTTCAATATTTCTGTAAAAAGGAACAGTACCTCATGTTTAACAAACTAAATAGCGTTAGAACAATTCAAATTAGTCAACCACCTCAACGACGCTCTAATGCTGGTCGTCCAAGAAAAGCTGTTAACACAACTTTGTTGAATAGCAAATAAGGAGGATTTCTAATGTTGACTAAGAAATATCTTTCAGTAGCTCATACTGCTTATTTTTGTAGCACTGGTGCACGATTAGCACTGTCACATCCAAGTCCATCTGATATTTATCAAGCAGCATCACTTATTGGAAAAGCATCTGCTAAAAGCATTGAAAAAGCCCTTAAAGGCTCAAATGTCGCTATTATGCAAGCAATACAAACAATTCCTTGGCTGAATAATGCACCATGGTTTAATGGCAATATGTCAAATATTAGCCTGAATCCATATAATGCAAACTTAGGTAATCTAGCTTATGAGCATGGCTTAATTCAGCAAAATCAAACTGCTACAATTAATCCACTTGCTGTATCTTATTTATCTGAGCATTTCCAATATCGCATACAAACTATTGAATTTACTAAGAGCCTTATCGAATGGTCTAAGCCTTTTGAAGGCTCAAAGCAAGAATTGGATACAATATTTCGAAATATTGAAAGAAGCTCTTCTGGTTTTGAGCTTCAAGAGTTCTGCCTTAATTATGATACGGATCAAAATAATACTATACATCTTAATGGGTTAGAGAAATTTATCAGCAATGAAATAAAAATTCAGCTGAATCATCTCGAGCCTGATAAATGTTTAGCCATTCTGTTAAAGAAAGAACCTTGTTTAAACAAGCGCATGAATCTGCGCTATATCGTAATCTTGCAGAAAGATTACATTGATGAACCATCAGGGTTTACAGACCTAAGCTTCTTTCAGAGTATAAAAAATACTGTTGAATCAAATAGCTGCTATTACTTTAACTATGATTCTGGATGCCTAAATGGGTTTCTTGCTAACAACCGTTTTAGTAAGAAAAACCCAAATTACAGAGAACGGATCAGATGTCTAAAAAGCTATCTTATAGGTACAGATGCATTATATAGAGTAGATGGATTACAGACTTCTCTTGAGATTTTGTACTCAAAATTTGTCAAATAGGGTTGAAAATTTAATAATGGGAATGTTTCAGCTTACCACTGCTGACTACCTCTTTATGAAATATCGCTCTATGACCGTTGAACTGATGACAATAGTTTCCGACTATTACCCTCACCTTAGTAAAGCCGAAGCTTGAGAAAGGCGAATAATCAAGAATTCCCTTTCTCAGTGTTTAAAATAGATCAAAGTAAACGTGCACCTTTTTTGGTGCACATTAAAGATCTAGCAGATATTTTAGACAGTAAGTATTCAGAAGCTTCTAAAGATTATGCTACGTTTCATCGATGAGGCGTAGCACCTCTTCAAACTGCATAGTATTTCTTCTTGCCTTCACTGACACATAACGCTGTAAACTACTCCAAGAGTCATGCAAGCTTACCTTCTGAATCTCAGGAATAGTAAAACTCTGTTCTGCTAAACGTGTACAGCCTTCGTGTCTCAAATCATGAAAGCGCAAATCATCAATACCTAACATTCGGCACGCTTCTCTAAACTCTTTGCCTAAACTTTTAGGATTCAACGGCAGTAGCAAATTTTCATCATGCCCAAGCTTCAACATCCGTTCACGAACTTCTGAGTGCTTTAATCTTTTAATCATTTCCTTACAAGGATCAAGGACATCAAATGATTTATGATTGCCTTTAGAACCATTGGGATTCTTTAGATCATGTACTTTCCATGTAGAATGATGTGAATCGTAATCTCGAAGATATAAACGAGTTAATTCAGCTTCTCGTCTGCATGAGAAAATAGCAAACCACATAATCAAATGCATTGGATACTTAGAGCCGTAACGGTTTAGCTTCCATCGCTCTGTAAAATATTTCGTCAATGCAATCAGCTCATCCGTTGAAGGAAGTCGGTCTCTTTTTTGACTAGAGGATATTTGGCGTGTTTTTCTTAACTGAGCCGTAGCCTTATCAAACCCATTTAAATCAATATCCATTTCCCACATAACAGCAGCATGAGAAAGCACACCACGGATATGTAAAAGTTCATGTTGCTGTGTACTAGTCGCAATAGGCTCAAGTTCTAGATGAGGGACACCTCCCTTCCTTAAAGCAACATGCTCGGCCAAATGTACTGATTTTATTTTTGTGATAATATTGCGCGCAATTGGTAGCTTCTTAATTAAGAGCAGAGAATAGCGTTTCGTCCTTCCGTACTCGCTCCCGACTTCATCCAAATATTTATCTATGGCATCTGATAAGGTCAGATCAATTAGCTTTTCTTTGCCAAGCAAAATATCAGGATTTTCTTGAATTTCGACTTCTCGTTTCTTAACCCAGTTTTCGGCCAACTTCTTTGAGTGGAATGTTTTACTTTCAGAGAAAGCAGGAAAGCCCATTCGATTGATTCGAATCGCAGCACGATAGTTAACTTTACCATCTGCACCTTTCCTTGCTGTAATTGACCCCATAATTTACACCACAACCTGTTTTTTTGATTATGGTGTAAAATTTGGTGTAAATGCAAACCGATTAACCCACCTAAACACAGGTTAAAACAGATTCGCGCAGGTTGCGAAACATAGATTAAAGGTATGATTTTTAATGACTATTAACAAAAACATTGAAAACACTCAATCTCCGCGAATCAGTGTTGCCCCGATGATGGATTGGACGACCAAGGACTATCGTTTCTTTGCGCGTCTATTTAACCCAAACGTCATTCTTTATACAGAAATGGTGACCACTGGCGCGATCCTGTTTGGCGGTGCAAATCGACATCTCGATTACAACAATGAAGAACACCCGATCGTTTTACAACTCGGTGGCTCAAACCCTAAAGACTTAGCCACTTGTACCAAAATGGCACAAGACTGGGGCTATGATGAAGTCAACTTAAATGTCGGCTGTCCAAGTGACCGTGTACAAAACAATAAAATTGGCGCATGCCTCATGGCAGAACCGGACCTCGTTGCAGAATGTATCGCTGAAATGCAAAATGCAGTAGATATTCCAGTGACGGTAAAGCACCGTATCGGCATTGATGACATGCATTCTTATGAAGAAATGCTGCATTTTGTCGATACTGTAGCCAAAACGGGCTGTGATAATTTTATTGTACACGCGCGTATTGCCTTACTTCAGGGGCTTTCTCCGAAAGAAAACCGTGAAGTTCCCCCACTGCGTTATGAAGATGTCTATCGACTCAAACAAGAACGTCCAAATCTATTGATCGAGATTAATGGCGGGATCAAAACCTTCGCTGAAACACAAGCACATTTAGAACATGTCGATGGTGTCATGATTGGTCGTGAGGCTTATCACAATCCCTACCTTTTGGCTGAACTTGGTCAATTGTGGAATTTAGATCTACCTGATCGTTTTGAAATTATCGACCAAATGCTGCCGTATATTGCAAAGCGTATGGCTGAGGGTGCGCCATTGTCGATTATCACGCGCCATATTCTTGGGCTATTCCAAAACCTTCCGGGCGCTCGCAAGTGGCGTCAGGCTTTAAGTGGTGGTAATGCCAAGACTTTTGCCGATGTTGAAAATGCAATTCTTAACATTAAAGACGCGATGCAACGCACCGAAGATTATTTAAAAGAACACACTCTAGCCCAGTAATTTAGAACGTTGATCTAACATAAAAAAGCGAAGCATCTGCTTCGCCTTTTTATGTTTCACCGTTATAGCCGAGTACAAGGTTTTACTAAAGAACGCTTTTGGATATTGGTCAAACATTTTATTGTTTCAGTTTTAAAATCATAATGATAAGAAATATACTTTCCTGCAATAAGCTCACTGACAAAGGACTCTTTTCTAAAGTAAGCCGTGGTTATACAACCATGTAAATCAGGTGTAGCATTCACTTTGATCTGTTCAACAAATTGACTTTTCTGACGTATTTGATCCTGTAATTTTAAAATACGATTCATATTTTGAAATTCTTCAGATTGCGCAATCTGTTGTATATTTTTTAAATGACAAGCCTGCGTTACATCATCATGATACTGATGCATTGACCAAACCAATAATGACTGTATATCACTCATCATTTCTTTGGCTTCATTGATCTGATTTAAAGCATAAAAATGGCGAACGGTTGAATAAATAGCATATGCAACACCGCAACTCAAAATGATCCCTATAGCCACTATTTTAACATCAAGTTTGGAATGCCCTGAAAGATCAGTCATGGAGTTGCTTTATCCCGTTATATTTTAAAAGTGCTTCAGGCGAACTCTTCTTTTAAATAAGAGCTTAACTGGTAAATTTACTCAGAGCACGCCAGTATTTGTCTTTAAACAAACTGACCTCTATTTCAAAGTTGCCTTTATATTTTTCAATCACTTGATCAATGACCTTGGATGGTTTTCTAAACTCTTTACACGCAAAATATATAGTTCTTAAGTGATTACCCGTTTCACGACCTATATTTAAATAGCCATCCACATCCTTAAGCTCTTGTAATAATGAATCTTCTATCAAATCCATCAGTTCATAATCTGTAGACGTAGGCATACCATTTGAATGCTGACCATCATAGGAGATTTCTATCAGCATCATCCACGGATGCGAAGCTTTTTGATCCCATGTTAAAAGTGTGCGATTTAAAGTCGCCAGCAACGGTACACCTTCATTGGTTTCACCTTCCAAACTGACAAATTCATCGGCATCCGTATTTGAACGGGTAATTTTGTCTAATCTTGAAATTTCACTACTTTTTAAAATTAAAATGTTTTTGAGCAAGTGAATCGGTAGCAATTCGTTTTCGGCATCTTGCTTAGACTGGACAGAAACATTGTCCAATTTGGTGACCGCATCGTACTCACCCAAATAGTTATCGAGAAAAATATACACAGCCTGTAAAAACGCATCGTTTTCAGCTGCATTATATTCATCATGTACCACGACCAGATCAATCTCATCGGGATACTCGGCTTGCTGGTTAAAATAAAAAGACAAAGTCTGCTGACTAAACTCATAACCATGCATATTAATCCCGACTTGATGAATATCGCTTTCAGGTTTAAGCGCAGTAAACTTCCACCCTGCAATCTCAGGTGCAGTCGCAATCAGCTCTTCCACAAAAACAATATTTGGAATGATGCCATCGGGGGTAAGAATTAATTCAGCTGTTTGCGGGGTCAGCATGCCTGTCAGAAAAAAGATGCCGCTATGGACTTTTTCCAATTCAGGCGTCAGTCGATCAAAGAAATCTCGCTCGATTTCAGTTTTACTGCCTTGATCCACAATGTGGTGAAAATGCTGTTGATGCTGCTGAAACCATTGCCAAAATGCAGTATATGCATTTTCATTCGCAGGCGTTTTTTGTTTTTGACAACCACATAATTTTTTTAAAAAGCTCATTTTTCTTTTCTCTTTTTTCTATTGGTTTCAATCTTTTTTGCGGTCTATGGACGGTATCAATATATCGACTTATACAGTCCAATTAAACCTAAAACAGTCTTATTGTTTCGCTTTCATTCTATCTAATTTTTTCAGTACTTCCGCGACTGCCACCATTGCAAAGCTTGAAGTCACCACTACGGCTGAACCATAGCCACCGCAACGTAATCCAGCACTAGGGCAAACCTCAGCACTAGAAAATGGGTTATCAATCGAATACACGCAGGTAATGCCAAACTTTTCTTTAGGTTTTTTACAAATCCCCATTCCACGCAACTGGGTTCGAAGTTTTGCTAACATTGGATCTTGTTCTGTTTTAGACAGATCAGCCACTCGGATTTTCAATGGGTCGAGCTTGCCCCCCGCTCCCCCTGAAACAATCAATGGGATCTTATTAAAACGACAGTGCAACATCAGTGCTAATTTCGCTTTGACGTCATCAATACAATCTAAAATTAAGTCTGGTCGATGTTCTAAAATTTCTTTGACGTTTTCTGGAGTCAAATAGTCATCAATCAGATTCACTTTCATTCTTGGATTGATCTGACGGCAACGCTCCGCCATGACTTCGATTTTTTCTTGTCCAAGTGTCGAACTCAGCGCAGGCAATTGACGGTTAATATTCGAAGCCGCAATCGAATCCATATCAACCAGTGTTAATTCGCCGACGCCTGTACGCGCTAAAGCCTCGACTGCCCACGAACCCACACCACCAATCCCGATCACCATCACATGACTTTTTTCATAATATGAAAAGGCCTCGTCTCCATAAACTTTGGCTACACCAGCAAAACGGCGGTCATATTCATCATGTTGCAGATCAGTCATGCGTACATCTATATCGGTAAAATAGTGTTCATTTTACCTGAATACGACCCTGGATTGAATGTATCGCTACAAACAATAAAGCCCTGCTACTGACAGGACTTTATTACATTGAGATTAGGCTGCAATTAAATTACGCAGTACATAATGCAAAATGCCGCCAGCTTTAAAGTATTCGACCTCATTCAAGGTATCAATACGGCACAACACCTTAAATTGGTCTTGACTGCCATCTTCTCGAAGCACCTGAATTTCCAAGGTTTGATGCGGCTGGATATCATCCGATAATCCATGAATCGAAAGTACTTCACGACCTGTCAAATTTAAGGATTGGCGCGTTTGTCCATCGACAAATTGCAATGGCAATACACCCATACCAACCAAATTCGAACGGTGAATTCGTTCAAAACTTTCGGCAATCACCGCTTTAACCCCCAATAAGTTCGTGCCTTTGGCAGCCCAGTCACGTGATGAGCCTGTGCCATACTCTTTACCAGCAATAATGATTAATGGCGTATGTTGCTGCTGATAAAACATAGAGGCATCATAAATCGGCAAGGTTTCTCCTGTTGGAATATAGATCGTGTTCCCACCTTCTTCTCCACCGAGCATTTCATTTTTAATGCGGATATTGGCAAAAGTGCCTCGCATCATCACCTCATGGTTCCCACGTCGAGACCCATAAGAGTTGAAGTCTTTGGGTTCAACCCCTTGCTCTTGCAAATAGCGTCCTGCGGGGCTGTCTTTCTTGATATTACCTGCCGGGGAAATATGATCAGTGGTGACCGAGTCTCCAAGCACAGCCAAAATACGTGCCTGCTCAATATTGGTAATCGGTTTCGGTGGCTGACCAATCTCTTCAAAAAATGGCGGATGGCGAATATAGGTTGAATTCTCTTGCCAAGCATAGGTCTGACTTTGAGGAATCTGAATTGCCTGCCATGCTGCATCACCATCAAATACCGCGGCATATTCTTTATGGAACATCGCGGTATTCACGCTCTGTAGCGCATGATCAATTTCAGCCTGACTCGGCCAAATATCTTTCAAGTAAACCGCTTGCCCATCTTTGCCGAGACCAATCGGTTGTGTAGTCAAATCTGTACGGATATTGCCCGTCAAACCATAAGCCACCACCAAAGGTGGCGAAGCCAACCAGTTGGTTTTCACTAGCGGATGTACACGCCCTTCAAAGTTACGGTTGCCTGAAAGCACTGAAGCAACATTGAGATCATGGCACTGTATGGCTTCTTCAATCGGTTCAGGCAGCGGTCCAGAGTTCCCAATACACGTAGTACAGCCATAACCGACCAAGTTATAACCCAACTCATCCAAATACGGTGTTAAACCAGCCGCAGCCAAATAATCGGTCACTACTTTAGAACCAGGCGCAAGCGAACTTTTCACCCACGGTTTACGCTGTAGACCTTTTTCAATGGCTTTTTTAGCGAGGAGTCCCGCGGCTAACATCACGCTGGGATTGGAAGTATTGGTACATGAGGTAATGGCTGAAATCACCACATCACCATGGTTCAATGGGTAAGATTTTCCATCAATAGTGCAAGATGGCTCCTCATGCGGTAGATTGGCTTTTTTAGCTTCAACAGCTGTGCCACCGCCTTCATTTTCTAAACGCTCTTTGGCTTCTTTGGCTGGCTTGAGATTTAGTTCCATCAAGTCATGAAAAGTTTTAGGTACATCTGCTAGCAAGACGCGATCTTGCGGACGTTTAGGGCCTGCCAAACTGGCCTGCACGGTGCTCATGTCCAAGCTCAACGTATCGGTAAAAACGGGTTCATCACCTGCATTTCGCCATAAGCCCTGCGCTTTACTATACGCTTCAACCAAATCAATCCGTTGTTGCTCACGACCCGTCAACGCTAAATAGGCCAAGGTCACGTCATCAATCGGGAAAAAACCACAGGTCGCACCATATTCAGGGGCCATATTGGCAATAGTCGCGCGGTCAGCCAAAGGCAAGTCGGCCAAACCATCGCCATAGAATTCAACAAATTTACCCACCACGCCTTTTTGGCGTAGCATTTGTGTGATGGTTAAAACCAAATCCGTTGCGGTAATGCCTTCATTGAGTTTTCCTGTGAGTTTGAAACCGATGACTTCAGGAATCAACATAGATACAGGCTGCCCAAGCATCGCCGCTTCAGCTTCAATCCCGCCAACACCCCAACCGAGCACGCCTAAGCCATTGATCATGGTGGTATGTGAATCTGTTCCCACCAAGGTATCAGGGAACGCAAAAGTTTGTCCCTCATCCTCCCCCAGCCACACCGCTTGGGCCAGATACTCTAAATTGACTTGGTGGCAAATTCCTGTACCGGGCGGGACAACACTGAAATTATTAAAGGCCGATTGTCCCCAGCGTAGGAATTGATAACGCTCACCATTGCGTTGCATTTCAATTTCGACATTTTCAGCAAAGGCATCTTTATCTGCAAAATTATCGACCATCACGGAATGGTCAATCACCAAATCGACAGGGGACAAGGGATTAATCAAATTCGGATCGCCACCCGCTTGTGCCATTGCGGCACGCATGGCAGCCAAGTCAACCACAGCAGGAACCCCAGTAAAATCCTGCATCAGCACACGTGCAGGCCGATATTGAATTTCTTGATCAGAGCTTCTGGTTTTTTGCCAATCGACTAGGGCTTGAATATGCTCTACTTTTACACTTTTTTGATCTTCAAAACGGAGTAAATTTTCGAGTAAGACCTTTAAAGACTTGGGTAATTGATCAATATTACCCAATGTTTGTGCGGCTTGAGGGAGGTTAAAAATTTGATAGGATTTTTCACCCACCGTGAGTGTTTGTAATGCATTGAAACTATTGATTTTGCTATATCTGGCCATTCGGTTGCCCTCCCAGTATTGGCGAATTTATTTATTATGATGTTCTTTCTTTAATGTAAGCCTGTTTAGAAAAGAATGTGTTCCCTTTTGGTTATCTTATTTTTATCGAGATTATTGTCTTATTCTTCTAAAATTTTAAATGCAACGCAGCCAATGAGTTCTGCCAGAGTTGAGTTGCTAACGACCGCTCAGACTGATCCAGTGTCTGTGCGAGACTCTCCAAAACACAAGGTAAATTCACCGGCGTATTGCGGGTGCGATGCTCAGTCGATGTTTGACAACACAACGGCGTCATATCTGGACAGTCCGTTTCAATCACCAAATGTTCACTACCAAGTGCTTGCACCACTTGATGCAATTTTTTGGCATTTGGATTGGTGATTTGCCCTGTCACCCCAATTTTAAAACCGAGTTTGACCAAGGCCTTGGCTTCCTCCACCCCACCACTAAAGGCATGAGCGATACCACCGAATTTAAATTTTTGGGCTTTTAAAATGGCAATGCTTTCTGCATGTGCTTTGCGAATATGCAATAACACAGGTTTTTGATATTGCTTAGCAAGTTCCAGTTGTTCAGAAAAATAAGATTGCTGCTTGGCGAAAAGTGCAGGCTGTTTATGCTCTTTTAAAAAGGTGTCTAAACCAATTTCACCCACAGCTACGCAGTCCTGCTGCTGCAGGACCTGCTCTAAACGTTGTAAGTGTTCGGTCTGATGCTGTTCGATATAAAACGGATGTAAACCAGGGGCAAGATAAGAGCACGGAACATTCTTCCAGCTTTTTAATTGCTGATGGGTCTGAATCAGCGTATCAAATCGTGATTCAAGAAAACCAATAAGGACCAGTGCCTCTACCCCAACATGTTTTGCTTGCTCAGCCAAATGCTGCCGATCAGTATCAAAATCGGCAACATCAAAATGAGTATGGGTATCGAACAGAGGCAAGCTCATGCTTGATTAGCTCTTGGCTTCAGAAGCAGCCTGTACGCTCTGTTTGGCTTTGGGTAAATACTCAGGCTTTAAAATTTTCTGGAGTTGATCATAGCCAATAGTTAAACGCGGTAAACCCACCACATAAGGGCCAATTTCATACTCGCCATATTGCAAAATCAGACCTTCAGTACCCAAGTAATAATTGTTACTCAAGCTAAACTTCCACGCTTGCTCATATTCATCGACATTGGTCGCTAACTTAGAGTCCACAACCCAAGCACGAAAGGCTTCATGCGCTACTCTATTTAACGCCGCCTTCTGATTCGGCAACAATAGATCATCCAAACTCACCAGCTTTTGCTGCTTCAAGTCAAAATTATAATAATGCTGTGACGATGAACCATGTGCACCGCCTAAGTAGCTGCTGGTGTTCAATACCACCGTAGCCAAAGGATCTTTGGCATTTAAAATTTTAGGCTTAATCATCAAACTAATTTGATGGTTAGAACTTAAGGCTTTCAACTCTTGGTCTAAACCCAGAAAAGCGGCCAAATAAGGTTGAACTTGTTTCTCTAGTTTCAGCTTAGGGGTTAGGACTTGGCCCACTACCGCAGGTTCAGAACTTGCAGCCACCGCACTTGATGCCGTGCTATCAGAACTGCTATGCATAGGCGAAATATCAATAATCTGCGAGAGATCTTTCACAATTTGTTGATCGATAAATTCATCAATAAAGGCTTGATTACTTTGCAAACGATCAATGTTTAATTCTGGGCAAGCATTGCCATCGCATTCAGGTAATTCGAATTGTAATTTTTCGGTGTCACCGACCAGTTTTAAAGTAGCGTCTACCTCTGAAGCCGCTGTGGTTTGCGTTGCAGGAGTTTGAGGCTCTTTATCTTTTGGTTGGCAGGCTGTCAAACTGATTGCAGCTGCAAGTACGCTGATTGTCAATATTGTTTTGCTTTTTAACATAAATAACCTATTACCTCTTACCTCGTGAAGCCAGCTCTTGCTTTGGCCAATGTGCTAAAACAACTGGGCATAAACATCGGCTTTTAATACCTGTTGAGTTTGTGCTTTCGTCAAATAAATATCAAGCTGGGTCCCATCTTTTACAACCTCATGAGTCCGATAGTGTAAACCGATGCCCTCTTGGTCAAAAAACCAATCTGCTTGCCCCCAGTACAACTTCGCTGGTGCAGATTTTCTCACTTCAGGTTCTTGTTTCTTCAGCCAGTCTTGATACGCTTTTTGCACCAAAACATTCATCGCCAGTTGCTGTTTCGGATGAATTAAATCTAATAATGCCACCGCTTTTTGGTTTTTACGATCAGCAACAAAGAAATAATAACGTTCCTTAACATTTACATTCTCTTGATTGGTATCAACCCCAATTTGCATGAGCACAAACTGATTGCGCTGATACGGTATACGCGTATACATCGCCAAGCTATAAGCCTTATTGCCCTTGAATTCAGCTTGCCATGTATCCGACTTTTTCACATAGGCATTAATGGCTTGCTGTAAGCTCATGTCTTGTTTTAAGCCAATTTGATCTTGAATTACGCGAGCCTGACTTTTGGCAATCCATTGGTTTAACCACGGATCTGCCGTTGTTAAGCTTTGCAGATCTAATTCAATACAGTTCTTGGTTTCACAAAATGGCTGTGCAATATCAGCCGCTTGTTGCTGAATATTCAAATACGGTAACACTTCAGCCTGCTCTGTTTTAAATACCGAGCTTTTGGCATCTGTGTCTGTTTCAGATTGTTTAGAGGAGTCACATGCCGTCAATAAGACAGTCAAACTCACCAATATTGTATAAATAGCCTGTTTCTGCAACATGCGTCTTCCATGAAATTCATGATTAAAATTAAAGTATCTTGCATAATAAAACAGCTTCACGAAGAAGCTGTTTTATTGTTTAACATCCCGATTAGTGTTCGCGGGTATTGCGGAACACGATGTCTGGATAGCGCTCTTGCATCAGTTGTAAGTTCACACGACTCGGTGCCAAGTAGGTCAAGTGACCACCACCATCTACCGATAATTGGTCATGTGCTTTTTTCTTAAATTCATTGAATTTTTTGTCATCATCACATGACACCCAGCGCACAGTGTTAATGCTCACAGGCTCGTAGACGCAGTCGACTTTGTATTCTTCTTTCAAACGGTATGCCACCACTTCAAACTGAAGCACACCCACTGCACCCACAATCAAGTCATTGCTATTTTGCGGCATGAAGACCTGTGTTGCACCTTCTTCTGAAAGTTCTTTTAAGCCTTTTTGTAACTGCTTCGACTTCAATGGATCTTTCAAACGTACACGGCGGAACATTTCAGGGGCGAAGTGCGGAATACCCGTAAATTGTAATTTTTCACCTGATGTAAAAGTATCGCCAATTTGAATCGTACCGTGGTTATGTAAACCAATAATGTCGCCCGGCCATGCTTCTTCTAAGTGCTGACGATCACCAGCTAAGAAAGTCAAAGCATCACTAATACGCACATCTTTATCCAGACGCACATGCTTCATTTTCAAACCTTTTTCATATTTGCCTGAACAAATACGCATAAAGGCAATACGGTCACGGTGTTTCGGGTCCATATTGGCTTGAATTTTAAAGACAAAACCCGTAAAACCTTCTTCAGTCGCTTCAACCAAACGATTTTCTGTTGGGTGCGCTTTAGGTTCAGGTGCATAGTTGCTAAATGCATCTAACACATGGTCTACACCAAAGTTACCTAATGCTGTACCAAACAATACAGGCGTTTGACGACCCGCAAGGAACTCTGTGTGGTCTAAAGGCTCATTGGCCATTTGCACCAACTCTAGAGACTCTTCAAATGCCGCCCAAGCCAGCTCACCGACTTTTTCACGTAAGTCTGGATAGTCATAACCATCACGGACTTCAATTTCGGTAATGGTTGAACCAAAACCTGCTTTATACACATAAAACTTTTCTTCGATCAGGTTAAACACCCCAGCGAAGTCACGACCTGTACCAAGCGGCCAAGTGATCGGCACACATTTGATTTTGAGAACGTTTTCAATTTCATCCAACAGCTCTAAAGGCTCACGGATTTCACGGTCCATTTTGTTCACAAACGAAATGATCGGTGTGTCACGCATACGACACACTTCCATCAGTTTCACAGTACGATCTTCGACACCTTTTGCACCATCGATCACCATCAAAGCTGAATCGACCGCCGTTAAGGTACGATACGTATCTTCAGAGAAGTCTTCATGTCCCGGCGTATCGAGTAGGTTGATCATCTTGTCTTTAAATGGAAACTGCATCACAGAGGTGGTGATCGAAATACCACGTTCTTTTTCCATTTCCATCCAGTCCGAAGTGGCTGCACGGTCCGATTTACGGCTTTTCACCATACCTGCAATCTGAATGGCTTGTCCCCACAACAGTAATTTTTCTGTCATGGTGGTCTTACCAGCATCGGGGTGGGAAATAATCGCAAAAGTCCTACGAGCCGCGACTTCTTTCGCCAATTGATCTTTAAACATAAGAGAAATCTTCAATAGGTACACGGTGTTGTACACAACTTATAAATGTGTATCCAACCCGTAAAGTGATAACTTAAAATTGGCGCAATTGTAGCAGATTTATGAATGAGATTTTATTGATAATTTTCCCTTAACCCATCAGCTTAGTACATCGCATTCATCGTCAATTCGAATGCTTTTTAGCTCTGGTAGTGGGTAAGAATAGAACGCTAGTGCTATCAGCGGCTACTTAGATGTACAGAAACATTGTTTGATCCTATCTGAACGTACACTTAACCACGCTGTACCCAATGACAACTTGGAGCAAAACTTCTGTTACTCCTCATACATCAGGCATTATTTTATCTTGTTAAGCCTAATCTGAGCCCATTTTATAAATTTCACTCAAACTCTGGATATACAAAATTATATTTCCCTGTTTTTATACGTTCTACTATAGCCAAAGGGGGCATAACCACACCTATTTCTGCTTTACGGTTTTCTCCCTCTAGGTTTCCAACATAAGTAAATTTATCATCATTAATGTGCCATACAAACCAATTGTGAGAAATTTTTATTGGTTCTTCCCCTACCATTACGCCATAATCATCTGTGTCTCTGAATAATATTGTAGAAGTTCCACCCACATCAGATATGTTTCCAACTTTCTCCCAAAGATTCATTTTTATGCCAAGCTTAGTGACGCAATGCGCATAAAAATCGACATCATCATTAACGATATCCAATAACGTAGGAGTTGCATGGATAGGGTACACTTTTTTAAATGCTCTGATCACATCACTATTTAATTGTGTTAAATCAAAAGCAATGAGCTGGAAATATTTTTTCACCTCATTATCCAACTTTACAGAAAAAACATCACCAACCTTAGTCACGACTCTAACCATAATTATTTAATTCCAAATTGTTCCCAATGTTTTGGGCTGATTTTATTTATTTTATTGAACAGCTTGGTATACGGACAACAGGACACTAAAACGAATAGATTCTAAAGAATACATAAAAAGCCGATATCACTAGATAGAGGCTTTTGCGAACACTGCTTATTTTTTATTAGACTCTCAACTGAATTACATCACCATAAAAGCGATCAGCCATCGGTACAAATTGTAGATATCGCTTAATTGAAATAAGTTGACGATGTGTACTCAAACTCTTCCAAGCGCTTAACATCCATAGGCATACCCAACAAATAGCCTTGTAATTGCTGACAGCCTAACCGTGATAAAATTTCCATTTGCAGAGGACTTTCTACACCTTCTGCTGTCACGACCAAACCCAAGCGAATCGCCAGATGAACAATACTTTCTAAGATCATTTCATCTTTTGAGCCAACGGTCAGCTCATGAATAAAGCCACGATCAATCTTTAGCTCATCTACAGGAAGATTTTTTAAATATAAAAAGCTGGAATGTCCTGTCCCAAAGTCATCAATCGCCAAACGAATTCCCATTTCACGTAACCGCTGTAAGGTACGAATGCTGCCTTCGATATGGTGCATGGCCGTACTTTCAGTGATTTCAATAATTAAATGATTTGGGTTGACTTTATACTTATCAAAAAGATGCTCAAGATTATTAAATAAATGCTTATGCTCAAACTGCACCGCCGATAAATTCACAGCTATTGGATACAGTTCAATTTTCTCTCGTTCCCAAATTTGTAGTTGCTTACATGCTTGCTCCAGAGCCCAATATCCCATTTGGATGATCAACCCCGTTTTCTCTGCGCCTTTAATAAACATATTGGGGGTCAGCAAGCCTAAAGTCGGATGCTTCCAGCGAATCAACGCCTCGACTCCACAAATCCGTTGATCTTGGATGGTAAATTTAGGCTGGTAATACAAAACAAACTGTTGTTCTTCTACGGCTTTATATAAGTCATTGATTAGCTTAGTTTGGCTTTTCGCTTCTTGTTGGTCAAAACTGTAGTTAAAAATAGAATAGGTATTTCTTCCCTGATATTTTGAGGTCAGCATCGCTGCATCGGCATTAATCAGTAAATCCTGCAAATTACTACCATGTTCAGGATACATCGCAATACCAATACTCGCAGACACATTAATTTCTTTACCCGCAATCAAAAAGCTATCTTGAATCAACTCCAGCACGTGCTCCGCCATTTGGCACGCTTGCTCAGGCGTCGCCTGTTCCAGCACCATCAGAAACTCGTCCCCACCAATTCTGAGAATTTTTTCATTTTTACTTAAGTGGCGATGAATCCGAGTGGTTAGTTGAACCAATAATTGATCCCCAACATGATGCCCAAAGACATCATTTACGGCTTTAAAACGGTCTAAGTCGATATATAAAAAGGCAATGCTTTCATTGCGGAAGCGTTGATCTGTAAACAAAAAATGGGCATATTCCGCCAAATACAATCGATTGGGCAGCTTGGTTAAATTATCCTGTACCGCCTGATTTGCCAACTCTTTATTGGCCAGAGAAAGTTGAATATTGCGCTCTTCTAAACGCTGCTCCAACACCGCAACAACAAATGCCGCCACCAAAATCAAACAGGTAATAAAGATAACAACAAATAAAACAATGCTTTGACCTGCTTCAAGGGTCATGACCAGTTTGTCACTATGGGTTGGATAGAACGAGACTGCAAGCATACCGGTATAATGCATACTTACGATGGTCAAGGCCATCATCCCTGCAACATACCATTGGTACAACAGTTTCTTACTGACTGCACTTTTATATTTAAAGATCAGCCAAAAGGTTAAACCCGAGCCACTAATGGCAAGTAAAATAGAAAAAACTGTTAATAAAGGATCGTAAACACTCTGATAGCCCTCAATAATCAGCCCCATCATGCCAGTATAATGCATGCCCGAAATACCAAGCCCCATCAATACCGACCCCAAAACCAATCTTAAAAAAGGTAAGGTCTGACGCGTGGTCAACCAAATTGAAAAAACAGATGCAATAAAAGCAATAAAAAAAGAAAGAATTGTCAGTGCAGGGTCAAAATAACTATGCGTCGGCAAATCACAAGCCAACATACCCACAAAATGCATGGCCCAAATGGCACAGCCTAAGAAAAAACTACTGAGTAAAATGAGCACTGTTTGAAATTTTTTACGCCAAGTACGAAATAATAAGCGTTCGGTCGACACTGCAAAAAAACACGCCAACAATGCCACAACAATTGAACCTAATACCAAACTAAAATCGTAATGCACATGCATCATATAAAATGTCCGTATTAATTTCTCTTTTTCTTCATTTATATCCTTTTTATCAAAGGCGAAAAGCATTACTACCCGATTAAGAATCTTATACAAACAGGTTCAGGTCAAGAAAAAATCACAGAGATATCATTAGAATTTATAGATTTATTTTACCTAGCAGATTGCTTTAGCAGCATGCCAATCCCACATTTGTGTTTTGAATCACAATTTAAATAAAAAGCCAGTCGAAACTGGCTTTTTAATACATTGCGTCAGAGATTAAACTATTTTGCAGTGCCTTTTTGCAACTTGGCATAATCTAATAAGACATTTGCAGATTCAGTCACAAATGCTTCCTCTTCAGGCAATGCAGGACGCTGATTCGCTTTCATTTTAGCGCGTGCTTCAACCAAAGCTTCCATAGAAGCTTGATAGCTTTCCCAGTTTGCATAAGGCTTTTGCCCTGCAATCTGACGGCGCTTGTTTTCCGAGTCTAAAGTCTGTTTTTCCAGTGCCAACAATTCAGCTTTACGTTGATCAATATCTAAAACCACACGTTTTTGATCTTCGGTCTTTTTCGAGATGTCTTTACGCTGTTCAAGATAGTTAAACTGCGGGTCGACTTTAACACGTGCTTGCGACAGCTCACCTAAACGTTTTACATACGGTGCAATACTGCCTTCACGTTTAAATGGTGCGGTTGGAATAGTGTCCCACTCAAGCGCATTTTTCGCTTTACGCTCACCAAACTCTTCATTGTAAATGTCTACCAATTTCACGTCTGGAATTACGCCTTTGTTTTGCGTACTGCCACCCGTTACACGGTAAAACTTACGTTGCGTTAGTGTCGCTTGACCATGCGCCAAGTTATCGAGCTGAACTTGTGCCGTTCCTTTCCCTGTGGTGGTGCTACCAATCACAATGCCACGTTCATAGTCTTGAATCGCAGCAGAATAAATTTCACTTGCAGACGCAGATGCTAAATTCACCATCACTGCCAGCGGACCCGCATAGGTTTGCGCACCATTGTCATCGTCTTCGAAAACGCTCACATTGCCGTTACCATCTCGAATTTGCACCACAGGACCTGACTTAATCACCTGTCCAAGCATACGCGCCACTTCTTCAAGTGATCCCCCTGGGTTATTACGTAAGTCGATAATAATCCCTGATACATTCTTGGCCGCTAAAGTTTTCAGCGCATTGTTGGTATCTTCAGATACAGAACGATATTCTGTGCCCGCACGACGTGCACGATAGTTCAAATAAAAAGACGGAATTTCAATCACACCAAAGGTGTATTGTTGTCCATCACGCGTTACATTCACGGTACGTGAACGTACCCCAGCATCTTCTTCTTGAATGACGTCACGGGTAATGGTCACATTACGCGCTTGGCTCATCGACGCACCCGAGCCGAGTAAACGTATGGTGACTTTGGTACCACGTTTACCACGGATTAAGCCCACAATTTCATTGCTCGGCCAACCGATGACATCCACCATTTTTTCACCATCTTGCGCTACACCAATGATGCGGTCGCCCGACTTCACCTGTCCAGACTTGCTTGCTGGACCACCTTCCACAATGGTTTCGATTTTGGTGTAGTCTTCATTGCCCCGTTCAGGTCGAATCGACACCCCAATCCCTTCAAGTTGCAAAGTCGTCTGACGATTCAATTCCATTGCATCGACAGGCGGGAAATAGTTACTGTGCGGATCATAGGTAAGCGTCATTGCATTGAGTGTTTTGTCTAACACATCATCGCTTTTCACTCGTGAAATACGTTCTAACTGGCGCGTATAACGCTTAGTTAAAGTCTGTACTGGGGTTAAATCTTCCGAGCTAGTGAGATCTTGTCCATTGGCCAATTCTGGGTTGGCTTTAAGCGCTTTTTGCTTCGCCAACTCTTCTTCTTTACTGATGGTCAAATTGATCAGCTGCGAAACCAACATTTTGTTCCAATGCTGACGCTGCGCCGCTTCATTGGCAAAATACGGTGCCTTTTCACGATCCGTTTCGATATAAACATTGGCTTGTTTTAAATTCTGCGGCTTTTTCAGCTCATCCAGCATATACGTATAAAACTGGGTCAAACGATCTCTATACTGTGCATGAATCGCATACGGTCCACTTAAGTCACCTGCTTTTAGAGCCGCACCTAAGTTTGAACCATATTTACGCTTATAACCGTCTACTTCAGAGGCAAGAAACAACGAATGATCTGGATCTAAACTGTCCAGATAGAAATCGAGAATACGCGCCGATGTTTTCGCATCTAAACGTTGATTGAGATAATGTTGACGGTCAACCAAGGTCGCCAGTTGACGAGACACCAAAGCCTGCTCCTGCGACGGAACAATAGCTTGTTTGATTACAGCGGTAGTTTCAGTCGCTGCAATGGCTTCATTAATGGCATGGGTGAAAAAGAATCCACCCGTTGCAATTGCAACCGCACAAGCAATGGTTTGAAGTTTCATAAATAATTCTTAGTTCCTTGGTTTTTGACCAAAATTACAATGTCATTTTTCGACATGAATTGAGAATATTCAAAATCTTAAACAACTTAATCTGTTTATGTCGTGTAGTTTTATCATAATCTGTGCTGACAAAATGTAGCAAATCATTGCAAAATTCGGGTATTGTTTTCGACGACCTGTTTCGCTCACCTTTCAGAGCCAAAACAGTCACTGACCAAAAAATCAAATACGGACACCCAATATGATTGGCGCATTGATGCTCGACATCGCAGGCACAGAACTTACTCAAGAAGATATTGCACTATTACAAGCACCGCAAGTCGGTGGCATGATTTTATTTGGACGAAATATTGAATCTCCTGCACAAGTTCGCGCTCTCACCGACCACATGCGCCGAATTCGTCCTGATATTTTGATTGCTGTCGATCAAGAAGGTGGACGTGTGCAACGCTTAAAACAGGGCTTTAGCCTACTTCCAGCAATGGGTAAGTTTGGCGAGCTATTCTTAAGCGAACCTGAAAAAGCCTTAAGCTTGGCAGAACAATCTGGTTGGTTGATGGCGACAGAAGTACTTGCCGTCGGTATCGACTTTAGCTTTGCCCCTGTACTCGACCTCAATGACATCAGTGATGTGATTGGTGACCGTGGCTTTGCCAAAAATATTCAAGACATCATACCGCTGGCCAGTGCGTTCCTAAAAGGGATGAAAGCCGCAGGCATGGCATCGACAGGCAAACATTTCCCCGGTCATGGTTCAGTCCAAGCAGACTCGCATGTCGCAGCAGCCATCGACGCACGCACGTATGATGAAATTTATGCTAAAGATATGCAGACCTTTATCAAACTGATGCCACAGTTGGATGCACTCATGCCTGCGCATGTGATTTATAACCAAGTTGATCCAAACCCAGCAGGTTTTTCACCGTATTGGATTCAAACCGTTCTACGTCAGCAACTGGGCTTTGATGGCGTCTTATTCTCAGATGATTTAAGCATGCAAGCAGCATGTGTTGCAGGCGGTGCAGATGCACGTATTCAAGCTGCACTCCATGCAGGCTGTGACATGGGGTTGGTGTGTAATGACCGAACTGCCGCATGTGTGGCTTTGGAGGGGATCAGCCAACTGGCGCTGCCAGACCAAGCTCGCTTAGAACGCATGCGTGGTCAGATTCCAAATATCAGCGTTCAATCAACGCTGCATTTAGGTGAAGATTGGGCCAAAGTACGCGACCAAGTGGAACTATTTAGATTAAGTTAAGCACTTCATCTTTGACTATTTCAACCGCGATATTTCGGACAAAGGGACATCACAAGATGTCCTTTTTTCATTATGATAAACTCAAAATAAATCAACAGGCTTGCTCCGCATTGCCCAAACAACAACGCTAAAACAACAAAATATCGGGTACGGATACCATGACAGATGCTTTATCGGCTCATCGCCACATCTCTTTTACTGCGCACTATACAGGCTATATTTGGTATAGCATGGGCATCTCACATCCTGTATTTGCCACCCGCAAAGGGAAGTTGCTGGCCAAACTGGTACACCCACTCGAAAGTTGGGCCGAAAAACACGTCGGTGGCAGCATGCGCACTACCTTAAAACAGCGTCATCAAATGATTGATGACCACCTCAGCGCGCTGATCCAACAGTACCCAAACTTACAAGTTTTAGAAATTGCCAGTGGCCTGTCTCCACGCGGCTGGAGCTTTCGCCAACAGTATCCCGAGATTGACTATCGTGAACTCGACTTACCTGACATGGCAAAAATGAAAACTCAGGCCTTAAAACAGATCGATCAGACCAGTCCAGCGGTTCTCTCTGCCGACTTATTTAGTACAGATTTTGCCCGTGCTTTTGAGGTGTTTGACCCAAACCGCCCCTTGGTGGTGGTGAGTGAAGGTTTGATCAACTACTTTAGCAAAGACATGCTCGCTCAACTGCTACAAGGCATTGTCCAATACGGACAGCAGTTTGATCAGTTATATTATCTGACTGACCTCTACCCTGAACCTGTGAAAAATAAGCTGGCTAACTTTATCTGGAGCAGTAGCAAGCTTTTAAAATGGATGTCCCGTAGCGCCTTTGGCTTTCACTTTATCAGTCCGCCTGAAGCGGCTCAGTTTTTCAAACAAGCGGGCTTTCATACTGTTACTGTTCACCAACCCACTTTAGCCTTCAATAGTACTCAGGCCGATACTTCAAACTTAGATCAGCAGGACCACTTAGGCGACTTGGTCTGGTTGATACATAGCCAATGGCAAAAGCCCAATCAACTCGAGCAATAAACTTAGTCCCCATAAAAAAAACAGCGATGACACGCTGTTTTTTTATTTTTGACTTTCACTTAACTCACGGCTTCGAGCAACGTCTGTTCTTGTTTCTGACGCCCCACAAAGCGAAGCAGTCGCTCCGCGAGTTCAAAACTGCCATGTTTAAATAAGGCACGAATATATGGTCCATCTTCCGAGAAAATTAAACATTCAATCTGAAACTCGCCTTCTTCATCGCTCAAGTGCAAAGCCAAATCACGCGGATATTTAGCCGCCACAGCAGCTAAGTCTGACTCAAAGCGTAAAAGCACCCCAAAGTAGTTCAAGTCCACCACTTCTGTCGCAATCACCAAGTCTGAATGTCGATAGCTTAAGAAAGTTTCGGGCTGTTGAATCTGAACTCGCTCTTCACCACGACGCTCCATTTCCAACATTTGTGCTCGACTAAAGGGGATAATCCCGTCTAAGTGTTGAATGGACTCGTCCTTCAGAAACGTCGCAAACAAGTGCATGGTTTCATTACGGCGTTGTAGCTGTGGCACATGGTCTGCATTGGCAATTTGCGCATATTCCATGTCAGGACATTGCAACGCAAAGTTGGCATTTTCATGTGGCAAGGTAAAACTGTCATATTGGCCACAGGCCACCAAGACTCTGCACTGTGGAATCGGCACATCGGTGAGGCGAAGCAAACGATTACAGTTGATTTCATAGCGCTCTTGTTCTGTTGCGGTAAACTCCGCCATCTGTCTGAAGAACAAACGCTTGGCTGTGGGTGACATTCTGGTTTTATCCATTTTGGCATGATTGACCAAATACAAAATCACGGCCTGACCAAATTCATCCATGCGTTGTTCACGCATTAAATGTAACGACTCTTCCAGCAACATCCGCCAACTTTTACGGGTCTTTTGCATCACGCCCATTAAAATCATACGGTCAATCAGTTCTGGTCGTTGATCGGCCAGACAAGACGCCACCACTGAGCCCAGTGACATGCCCATCACTGAAACTTTGTCTAATCCTTCAATATCGAACCAAATGCCAAGCATCTTCGCAAGATCACCCAGTTCTAATGTTCCTGCAGACAAGCCCGTATCGATATTACGAATTTGTTGATTGGCACCCATTGAAGGCAGATCAATCAGGACAATCGGACCGGCATCGAGCAATTGCTCAACACAGTATTTGTAGGAATTAAAGTTTTGAAACGCCCCACCAATAATCACGATAGGCGTGCGATGGAATGACTCTGGCCGAGCAATCGCCATATATTCGACTTTCCAGCCCTCAATCCATGTGGTTCGTGCAGGTTCTTTAAAGCTGTTACGATGGTAAACATCGAAAAAACCTAAGCGTAAATTCGCGTCATCCAGCTCGGCATCCCTTTGAATCATAGAATTCATGTTCCTTCCCTCTACTCTTGCCTGTACTTTTTGTTTTGCAAGAAATGCACGATCACGCCTGTCAACGGCAACAGGGTGTTCAGTGTTGTAATAATTATGCAAGGACTTCATGTCCTAAAATTCATTCTATACAGAGCACTGTTTTACACGCAACAGATTGTATAACCGCTCATCATGTTTTAGATAAAAAACAATTTCAAAATATGTATAAGCCCGCCTATACGCTGGATTTTTCATGTAGAGACTATGCGGTCGAGTGTTAGGCTGTTACTATCTTCTGTGAAATTTCTAAGTGATCAACCCGCTATGCAAGAGTCGATTGAACAATATATGCAAACGGTAGGACAGCAAGCACGTCAAGCTTCTCGTATTTTGGCGCGTGCCTCTACCGAAACTAAAAACAACGCGTTGTCAGCTATTTATACTGCTTTAGTCAACAGTGAGCCCACTATTTTAGCGGCGAACCAAGCAGATATGAACAAAGCGCACAGCAACAACTTAGACAGTGCTTTACTTGATCGCTTAGAACTGTCTCCCGCACGCTTTAAAGGCATGTTGCAAGGCTTAAAAGATGTGATTGGCCTCAAAGATCCTGTTGGTGAAATCACCGATATGGCCTATCGTCCGTCAGGAATCCAGCTCGGTAAGATGCGCGTTCCTTTAGGCGTGGTTGGCATGATTTACGAGTCTCGCCCAAATGTGACCTTGGAAGCCGCGTCTTTAGCACTGAAGTCTGGTAATGCCATTATTTTACGTGGTGGTTCTGAAGCGCTCGAATCCAATAAAGCCATTGCTGAAGCCATTCAACGCGGTTTAAAACTGGCGGGTTTACCTGAACATGCGGTTCAAGTCATTAACACCGCAGACCGCGCAGCCGTGGGGCAACTGATTACACTCACTGAATTTGTCGATGTGATTGTTCCACGTGGAGGCAAAGGCCTGATTGAACGTATCAGCAATGAAGCCCGTGTCCCTGTGATTAAACACTTGGATGGGAACTGTCACGTTTATGTTGAAGCGCAAGCTGACCTACAAAAAGCCCTACCGATTGCGCTCAATGCAAAAACTCACCGTTACGGCGTGTGTAATGCAATGGAAACTTTGCTGGTCGATGAAAAAGTTGCAGATGAGTTTTTACCGCGTGTCGCTGAGCTCTACACTGAAAAACAAGTGGAGTTGCGCGGCTGTGCTGAAACTCAGCGCATTTTAGGTGCGACAGTCAAAACGGCGACAGAAGAAGATTGGTACACGGAATACCTCGGTCCAATTTTAGCAGTGAAAGTGGTGTCTGGTATGGAAGAAGCGATTGAGCATATCAACAAATATGGCTCACACCATACTGATTCGATCATTACAGAAAACTACTCTCTAGCTCGCGAGTTCTTGGCTGCTGTTGATTCGAGTTCTGTCATGATCAATGCCTCGACCCGTTTTGCCGATGGTTTTGAATATGGCTTAGGTGCAGAAATTGGCATCTCAACCGATAAAATCCATGCCCGTGGCCCAGTCGGCTTAGAGGGCCTGACTTCACAAAAATGGATTGTGTTTGGTGATGGTCAAATTCGCCAATAGCGCGTCCAACTCATTTTAAAGCATGATGCTCAGCCCTCTTAAGAGGGCTGAGCATTTTTTATATCTAAACATTCTCTGCCTCTGCGAATCCTTAAAATCTAGAGGAAATCATGCTTTTTTTGATGGTCACATTGATTATGCATGTGATTATGTGTGAGTCTAAAATGAAATATCAAAAATAAACAGGAACGCCACAATATATTCAGCTCTTTTCAGCAGATAGCGTGTTATTTTTAAAGGGTTAAAGCTGATGAATAATTCAGCATCATTTCATGAATAAATGAAAATCATGAACCGATAAATTTTAATTATTATTCATCAGACGGTCGATAGTGCTTAAGTCTAATCACCTAAAGTCTATCTTGGACTAAAAATATACACATGATACAACATAAAAAATGATCAAGATTGCATAAGAACGTACTGCATGAAGATCAGTTCTAGGACGGATAATTCAATTAGAATCAGGTATTAAAACGTGTCTACATCAGTATTAGTAATTAACTGCGGATCTTCATCAATCAAATATGCGCTCGTTTCTGAACGTCGTGAAGATCGTATTTTCGGTTTAGCTGAGAACTTAGGTTCTGCTGACGCTCGTATCAAAGGCATTACTGCGGGTGGTCAACCCCTTGAATTGTCTATTCCACATGCCGATCATGAGAAAGCATTGGAAACCATCTTAGAACGCCTTTCACATTATAACCCTCAAGCCATTGGTCACCGCGTGGTACACGGCGGTACATTGACCAAAGCTGAGCTTTTAACAGAAGAAATTGTCGAACGCATTCGTGCAGCAACACCACTAGCACCACTACACAACCCTGCGCACTTGGTTGGGATTGACGCCACTATGCGTTTATTCCCAGAGCTACCACAAGTGGCTGTATTTGATACGGCATTCCACCAAACCATGCCTGCACATGCTTACCGCTACGCTGTGCCAAAGTTCTTATACACTGAGCACAATGTACGCCGTTATGGCTTCCATGGTACAAGCCATGCTTATGTGTCTGAACGCGGTTCAGAACTGGCTGGTAGCTTCAAACAAGGAGGCTGGTTAACTGCACACTTGGGTAATGGTAGCTCTACTTGTGCAATTTGGAATGGACAGAGTGTAGACACGTCAATGGGCTTAACTCCACTTGAAGGTGTCGTGATGGGCACACGCAGTGGTGATGTCGATCCAAGCTTACATAGTTTCCTTGCCAACAACCTAGGCTGGGATATTTATAAAATTGATAAAATGCTGAATAGCCAATCGGGCTTACTCGGGTTGTCTGATCTTTCGAATGACATGCGTACTTTGATTGAAGCCTCAGAACAAGGCAATGAAGATGCAACTTTAGCCATTGAAGTGTTCTGCTATCGCCTCGCAAAATCATTGGCCGCACTAAGCTGTGGTCTACCACGTCTTGATGGCTTATTCTTCACGGGTGGTATTGGTGAGAACTCGGCATATATTCGTGAAAAAACAGTCGCTTTCCTACCGCACTTTGGTTTTAACTTGAGTAAAGAAGCCAATGACAGTTTAAAACGTGGTACCGAAGGTCGTATTGATACAGGTACAGGCCCGCAAATTTGGGTTGTACCGACCGATGAAGAAGGCCGTATTGCCAAAGAAACTGCATCCGTGGCCAATGAGGTGATTCAAACTGCTGCAAAAAAGTCTGAAGACAATGTAGCGATCGCTTAAGCGGTCGTTACATTCCCTCAAGTCTGTTTTAAATTCTTGTATGACGAATAAATATATGAAAACGATTTTACTTGTGCCCACTGGGGAAGGCGTCGGCTTAACATCCGCTTGTCTGGGTTTGGTTTATGCGCTTGAATGCCAAGGTGTTAAAGCTGGATTTTTAAAACCTTTTTCTCAAGAACTCACCACAGGTGCAGACCGTACCACAGCGCTCTATCACCATGTTTCAAAAAATGAAACCGTTGAACCGATTAGTTATCACACCATTTTGCAACAACTCAGTGCAGGTGAAAATGATGAGTTGCTTGAGGATGCGGTTCGTTTGCACCGCGCTATTGCGCGTAAGCATGACCTGATTATTGTTGAAGGCTTAGTCCCGAATAGCCGAGATTCTTTTGCTTCTGAACTAAATGCACAACTTGCACAAGCACTCGATGCCAAAGTCATTATTGTCAGTAATGCAGACATTAATAAACCAAGCGTGACGGCTGAAAAAGTCGATAGTCAACTACGCTACTTTGGGGGTGCGAGTTCAGAGCGAACTGCGGGTGTGTTATTGATGCGCACCAAAGGCTTGCCCGATGACTCAGCACACATTCCAGTGACGTTTGACCCTAGTCTGCGTTTAATCAGCGATACCAATAAATTTATTATTGAGCTCCAAAAGACCCATCCAAAACTCGGATCAGACAAACTCCCTGTGATTGGCTTGGTTCCGTTTAGCAACACGCTTAGCGTACCGCGTATGTCGGACTTGGCTTCACACATTCAAGCGGAATGGATCAATCAAGGCGACGCGACCCAACGTCGTGTGTTGCATAGCAGTTTGATTGCATCGAACATTGAGCACGAACTTCATAAGTTTGTCGCAGGCGAGCTGATCATTAGTGCATCAGATCGTATCGATGTGCTTTTGGCATCTAGCTTAGCCAGCAGTAACGGTATTCCACTGGCAGGTTTGGTCCTAACTGAACACCATACACCAAACGAGCAAGTGCTTACGTTCTGCCAAACAGCGATTAAGCAAGGCTTACCAATTTTACATACAGCGCTCAGCACGTTCGACACGGCGCAGAGCTTAGCCAATCTCAGCAATGAAATTCCGGTCGATGATACGGAACGTGCTGAACAAGTCACTCGTTTTGTATCGAGCCATATCAATGAAGAATGGTTAACGGCAATGTTGAATGGCTCGTACCAACCTCGTCTCTCACCTTCGGCTTTTCGCCATGAATTGGTCCAAAAGTCGATTGCTGCGAAGAAGCGCATTGTCCTCCCTGAAGGCGATGAGCCACGCACAGTTCAAGCGGCGGCTATTTGCCAATCTCGTGGCATTGCACACTGTATCTTATTAGCGAAACCTGAAGCTGTAGTAGAAGTGGCAAAAGCACGTGGTATTGAGCTTCCACATGACTTAGAAATTATCGATCCAGATTTAATTCGTGAAAACTATGTCGAAAAAATGGTGGAACTGCGTAAAGGGAAACTGAACGAGCTGCAAGCGCGTGAACAGCTGCAAGACACTGTCGTTCTAGGCACCATGATGTTGGCACTCGATCAAGTCGACGGTTTGGTTTCAGGCGCAGTACACACCACAGCCAATACTGTACGCCCAGCCTTCCAACTGATTAAAACAGCGCCTGAGTACTCACTGGTCTCTTCCGTGTTCTTTATGCTATTACCCGATGAAGTCTATGTTTATGGCGACTGTGCAATTAACCCAGACCCAAATGCCGAAGAGCTCGCTGAAATTGCGATTCAATCGGCTGACTCGGCAAAGGCCTTCGGTTTAGACCCACGTATTGCAATGATTTCATACTCTACGGGTACCTCTGGTGCTGGAGCTGAAGTTGAAAAAGTCGCTGAGGCAACACGTATAGCGAAAGAACGCCGTCCTGATCTGTTGATTGATGGGCCGCTTCAGTACGATGCAGCATCGGTTGAAAGTGTCGGACGCTCGAAAGCACCTGATTCTAAAGTTGCAGGTCGTGCCAATGTGTTTATTTTCCCAGACCTAAACACAGGTAATACCACTTATAAAGCCGTGCAACGCTCTGCTAATGTCGTAAGTGTCGGACCAATGTTGCAAGGTTTGAATAAACCTGTAAATGACTTGTCTCGCGGGGCTTTGGTCGATGATATTGTGTTTACGATTGCACTCACTGCAATTCAAGCAGAACAACAAGCAACAGCTTAAAGTAACTTGATGTGATCCAAACCATCCAACGGAAAAGTTGGGTGGTTTTTGTTTTTAAAAGAGCTATGTTCAACGAAATAAATGTTTAGAAGAAGCCACACACCTTCAAAATTATTTAATAATTTATCAATATATTAGGTTAAAAACCTACTTCTTTACTTAAAATAATAATCCAATCAAAAAGAAGAGTACCCCCAAAATTGGAATATAAATCCAATTTTTTCTTATCCATTGATTGATCTTAAAATCAATAATCCATCCACGGTCACCTTTCCTCATCATCTCTTGATACTGGTCATTTGATTTTTTTGATAAAGGAAATAAATTTGCTGTGTAAATTGGAAGTAATAACCCACCAACTATCAATAAACAACCAACTATTGAAAGAAATGAAAGCTCCATTATTTTCTTCTCTTGAACTATTTTAAAATGTAATTTTGCGATTGCTACTGTAATCAGCACACGATGTGAAACCATTTTTCACTAAATACAAATTCGTCACTCTCCAGCATATACAATTGAACTGAGTGTAGTACCACCTAATCGTATAGCCTCTCAAACATTCGACTAATGTATATTTACAAGCATAGCCCAAACACAGATAAAACAGTAAGACTTTACTTTTCAGAAACTTAAGAAATATACTCAAGCCATATAATTAAATTCTAAATCATTGGTCTCATAATGAATAAAAAATGGCTTCCAATTCTAATAGTGACAACATTTTCACTGACAGCATGTAATGAATCTAAGCAGCACCAAACACCGCCAGACTCAACCACAACATATACAAACTTAAGTACAGCAAATCTAACTGACATTAAAGCGGATCTTGATGCCCTAGATCAGATTTCGAATAAAAACTCTCAAGCCATTTTGAACGCACAAGATGCACTTAAAGCGGCTCGTCAAAATAAAGAAGTCGATATCATCCCCGCCCTGCTAGAACAACTGAAAACCCATTCTCTTGCTTTTAATACTGCACTAGATGCAACAAACTTCAAAAGCCAAGAAGGTGCTGCGTTACGTGAGAAATTTAATCAAGTCCATTTACTTGGTGTTGAACTGGCACAAGAAAATACTAAAAGTCCACCACAGATGCAGCGTATAACAGCACTTGAAGCAGAAATCAGCGTCATACAACAAAGCTCTATCAATGAAATGAGAGCCTTACAACGCATGGTATATCCTCAGCTAAATACTGGGGCATTAGACAACACCCGACAACAAGCAAAATCAACAGCTGAACTCAATGTTACGGCTCGCACTGCACCGCAGACCACCTCACATCTGAGTCAAGATAATGCCGCAGACATTAAACATGACCTCATTGCACTCGGGGCACAAACAAGTGCAGCTAAACAAGAAGCAGAAAACTCAATGTGGGAGATAAAACATGCGATGGAAAAAAAAGATCTGCGTGCTCTGAAAACTGCAATTGAAAAATCAAACAAGCGCATTCAAAGCCTGAATCAAAATTACGACATGGTATCTCTCAAAAGCTCAGAAGTAGTCGCAGCCCGTGAGAAACTCAAAAAAGACAATAATCTTCAAATTGAAATGGGTAATATTATCTTATCCAGCTCGCCAGATAGACAAAAGTTTGAGGAGTTGCAAAAGAAACGATCCAATTCTCAAAAAATGGTTGAGATTGAGATGGAAGCGCTTCGGATTAAAGCCAATACAGCATCATGATGAGCTCATGCAGATTTGGTTCAAGCTATTGTCAGTAGAAAATTCCCTGACAGCTCTAGATACGACTATGTCCAGTATAGCCAATGATCATAGCGGTAAAGCTGTATACATTTATTTCGCCGAAGTTCTATTCTTTTAAATTGCTATAATGACCTACCTAGTTGATAAAATTGAAAAATGACATTAATAGAAAAAGTAGTCCCAGTTATATTTCGAAATATCAATCAAAGAACAGAAATATTAGTGTTTAAACATCCTATTGCAGGTATTCAAATCGTAAAAGGTACAGTTGAGACGAATGAAGAACTAGAAGAGGCAGCTTTGCGAGAGCTTTATGAAGAATCGGGATTTCTTCTGCACACATTCACTCATATTTGGGTTTACATCATCCATCTGAGCAAGGTCCTAACTGGCATGTATTTATCTGCCATACCACAGAAACTTTAAAAGAGCATTGGACACATTTATGCAATGATGACGGTGGATTAGAATTTAATTTCTTTTGGCACCCTCTGTTTGAGTCACCAAGCGCTGAATGGCATCCATTATTCCAAGAATTACTAGCGTTTATAAAATCAAAATATTGAGCCGTAGCTTAGGGAAGATTTTGATTCACTAAAACTAACAGCTTATAGATTTAAAAGCCCAAAGCTCATGTCTGAGCTTTATAAACTGTAGTGTCTTTAGATCTTCATCACTCAGCTTCGCTTCAACATTTGACTCAGTCTAAACTTAGGCGTTTGAATAAAGAAAATTGCATTACCACATAAAATCAAAATCACCCCAATGACCGCATTCATATGCCATTGATAGCCTTCCCAGATGGTCGAAATCACCAAAGCCACCAAAGGAAATAACAAAGTACTATAAGCTGCCTTACCCGCACCAATCCGTCCAACCAAATAGAAGTAGGCGGTAAAGCCAATCACTGAACCAAAAATAGCCAAATACAATAAAGCACTCACCGCACTGAATTCCATAGCAGGCAAAAACTCGTCTTGTTTAAATCCAGCAATCAATGCCATCAGGATTGAACCATATAGCATGCCATAAGCATTGGTGGTAAAAATATCCAGACCTTGTTTTTGATGACGCGCACTGATCATATTGCCCAGTGAAAAACCATAGGTTCCCAACACACAAAGACCAATCCCCATCAGCGTATGATTGTTTAAGGTACTTCCCACCACATCATGCCAAAACAAGGCGATGATCCCCAATCCACCCAACACAGCCGCAGGATAAAAACGTGTAGACACCTGTTGTCCAAAGAACAGTTTAGCGTTGAGGGTATTAAAAATGACCGCCATCGAAAAAATAACTGCTTCCAAACCACTGCTGATATATTGAACCGCATAATAGAAACAAACAAAGTTAAAACCAAAAATACAGCACGCTTGCAACACACAAAACAGATGGTCTTTTACAGCCAGCTTTTGCAGTTTTCGGCACAACACAATAAAAGCAAACAACACCATAGCCGAAATAAAGAAGCGCCAAAATACGGCTACATTGGTCGATATTCCACTTTGTTGTTGCAGACTAATCGCAATCCATGTTGTTCCCCAAATCACCACCACCAAAGCATACAACAGCGCATTCATACTCTTTAAACCAAACTCAAACCACTCACGCTATTGTGCTTGGTTTAGGACTCTCATTTCTTGCACCTTCTTGTGGTCATTATCATGAACTTGTGATTTTTTATTGATTTTCTGCTATAGATGACAAAATGAAATCAAAGTCCTACACTAGATCTTCCATTTGGCACTGCGTATAGATGATGAAATATCAGATTCTAGATCAATTACAACAACATAAAGCTCAACTCCTCGACTCGGTCGAACTGGGTTCGGGCATGCAGTTAGCCATGTGGCAAAACAACCAAGACCGCGTCAGTGTTTGTAGTAACCACCATACACTCAGTATGTACATTCAAGGGGGATATCACAGCTATCAAAAGACAGCTCAAGGTTGGCATAATGGCGGTGGGCCAGATCATATGTGCTTGATGCCACAGAATTTTGAGTCGACATGGGATCTGCGTGACTCATTGACTTTTGTGCATCTGTACTATACTGAAAAACACTTACAACGCGTCGCTGAACAAGTGTGGGATCGTGAGCCAAGCCAAATTATTTTAAATCCGCAAAGTTTCGTGGCCGACCCACAGATTGCCATGATCTATCGACACTTTTTACTCAATGGGGCTTGGCAAAACCGTGAAAATCACTTGCAGATGAGTACTGCCACAACGCTTCTGCTCAACCATCTAATTAAAAATTATAGCCATACCGAGTGGCAAGCCCCTGAAGTCAAAGGCGGGCTGTCCCCGTATACCCTGAAGCAATTATTAGAATGGATTGATCAGCATATTCAGCAAAGCTTGACCTTATCAGATTTGGCCGAGCAAACTCAGCTCAGTGAATACCATTTTGCCCATATGTTTAAGCAATCTATGCACATGCCACCGCACCAATATGTGATGCAACGTCGACTTGAACTGGCACACCAAGCTCTACAGCACACATCTGCCAATATGACGGACATTTCGGAACAGTATGGATTTAGCTCCAGCAGCCATTTCAGTCATCGCTTTAAAAAGTACTTTGGCTATTCTCCATCCCAAATGCGGAAAAGTGAGAAAAATTAGATCGGATAAACTCACATTCAGCTTATTTATCTAACATCAAAATAAAGCCCATCATTAAACTCGACATTAAAAAACCGAAAAAAGCACTCATCAAATAAGCTTTCCGACGCTCTTGAGCAGATTGGCTCAGGACTTGATGGCGCATTTCCATATGTTGCTTTTCTTCAAAAATCGTCATCTCGACATCATTTTTAGGCGGAGCTTTTTTCAAAAGCAAAGGCAACATTGCAAGCATCATGCAGTAAAAATTAAATTTAAATATATCTTCGACAATGACATTGCCTGCATGCTTTTGAGCCATTAAATAAAACAGGAAAATAGACCACAAGAAAAAGCATCCGATAAATAGCAAGGATGAAGTAGAGGAATAGTATTTCATTGTATTTTTTTAAGATTTGAAACTGGAATCTTAAGGCGTTAAACAATTTTTAGCTAGTTGAAGATTTGAAGATTTGAAGATTTGAAGATTTGAAGATTTGAAGATTTGAAGATTTGAAGATTTGAAGATTTGAAGATTTGAAGATTTGAAGATTTGAAGATTTGAAGATTTGAAGATTTGAAGAAAGCTTAAAACAAAAAAAGAAGATAAAGCTTAAGCCTGATCTTCTTTTTGACCATACATCCAAGTCGCTGCGATATATACACAAAAGCCCGCAGCCATCACTAAACCTGTCAACATGTTCGATGTCCTATTGTTTGATGAATGCATTATGCGAAAGTTTTATGACAACTTTATGACAGTGCTGTCATATTTCGAATATTATTATTTACGCGAATCTCAACTTTTTAAGTCTTTGAAATAAAAAGGACATAACCCAATTTAATTTTCGACTAAGAAAAGCAAAGCAAGTTATGTCCATTTACGAATTTATCATTTCTGTATTTTTAATCATA
>NZ_JACBEZ010000011.1:0-94772 GCF_013391465.1 Acinetobacter sp. SwsAc2
GAAAGTTGGGTGTATTTCTTCATTGTGTGCTTTCCAATTGCGAGTTGAAAAAGTCCAATGATTCTACGAATACACCTAACTTTTTCAACTAACTACAAATGTGTCGCACTTGGGATTTGAATCTGCGTTTTAATAAAAAACAAACAACTTGAGATAGAAGAAATGACTCAATTGAAGTGGGGTATTGGAGGCGTACTTACGCTTGCTGTGGTCGCAGTAGGGGGGAATCTTTATGCGGATAAAAGTTTGAAGGCTTATTATCAACACAGCACCAAACAGTCGAATGATTTAAAGTTGCAATATCAACAATTTCAAATGGGTGCTTTAAATGGCAGTGCGAACTGGACCGCTGAATTAGTACTAGACCCATGTAAACCGAAAGAAGTGATCCAATTGAAGGGGCAGGATCATATTCAACGGAGTTGGAGTGGATATGCGATTCGTTCAGATATTAATATTACGCAAGCACCCGGTGCACTTCAGTCCTTGTTGAAGGAACCGCTGAAAGTACAAAGCAAAGTGAACTGGTTAGGTACTTTGAATAGTACCTTGACTACGCCAGTGATTACCCGCAATGAAGCTCAACTCCAGTCTAGGTTAGACCCGATGACATTAAAGTTTCGTGCAAAACCGATTGAGCAACAGTTAAAGATCTTGGATTTGCAGCTTGAAATTCCGAATCTAACAGTCACCGATCCAAATATACATTTGCAAATGGTGGGGCTGAAGTTAGAAAGTAACCAAGGGCTGAATGGTGAATATCTTGAGGCGGGTGAAACCAAAATTAAGATGGATCTGCTGAAAATGTCAGATCGAGATATCAATAAACCTACCAATGCCGAACTGAAGAATTTTAGTATAGAAACACAAAGTGAACTGACAGACCGAGTTGTAAACACTGAAATGTTATTGCGTCTAGATGAAATGAAAATGCCTTCAGCGCCCGCTGTCCAAAACGTACAGTTTAATTTTAATGTGCTCGATGTAAACCGACAGAAATTACAGACGCTGTTTGATATTTTAGCGAAAAGTGAAAACAGTTGTTTGGCAAAAGAGGCAATGGAAAAAGATATGGAACCTGCTTTATTGGCTGTGATCAATGAAGGTTTCCGTTTTGAATCCAAAGAGAACCAATTTGCTATCGGGGAAGGGGTTGCACAAGCGAATGTGACGGGACGTATTATGCCGAGTCATCAATCGACGGTGATGGGTATGGTGAAAATGATGCCAAGTTTGATGGAATATAAAGCAGATATTCAGTTTGATAAAAATATGATCTCGCGCATCATGAATAATTATCTGCAAAAGGGGGGCATCAGCATGTCTGATCAAGAGATCGAAAGCATGCTTTCGACGATGCAGAGTTCTGGGCAGGTAAAACGTGAAGGGAATACCATGAAAATGTCAGTTGATTACAAATATGGGCAAACCAATTTCCTGACTGAATAATGCAAAAATGATGGTATAACATATAAAAAAGGGACGCATTTCGTCCCTTTTTTATATCTGAAAATTGTCTAATGCAAATTTAGCGAAGATGAAATGCCAGCGGGTATTTCATCTTCAGTGCATTAGTTTTTTGGATGGGTAATTTTCCACGCACGGTGGATTTTTTGATTGCGCTTGAAGTCAGGCCCAATGGTTTCATTGGTAATTTCTTCGACATCAAAGAACGCCAAAATTTCTTCGTCCATTTCAAAACCACGGTAGTTGTTTGAGAAGTACAAAGTACCGTCCGTGGTTAAACGGTTCATCGCGCGTTTGAGCAAGGATAAATGGTCGCGTTGTACATCAAAGGTACCGTAGAACTTCTTCGAGTTTGAGAAGGTTGGTGGGTCAATAAAGATCAGCTCATATTGCTCATGACCTTCTTTTAACCACTCAAAACAGTCGCTGGCAAAGAACTGATGTTGTTCATCGGCATGATCGACCGTTAAGCCGTTCAAGACGAAGTTCTCTTTAGACCAGTTCAAATAAGTATTTGAAAGATCGACGCTGGTGGTACTTGCTGCACCGCCTAAAGCTGCATGTAAGCTGGCTGTAGAGGTATAGCTATACAAGTTCAAGAAGTGCTTACCACGTGCTTCTTGTGCAATGCGTAGGCGGATTTGACGGTGGTCTAAGAACAAGCCAGTATCTAAGTAATCGGTTAGGTTAACTAAGATTTTTGCTTTGCCTTCCTGTACGATAAAACGCTTAGAAGCAGTACTTTGCTTGGTATATTGAGTTTTACCTTCTTGGCGAGCACGTGTTTTGATAAAAATCGCATCACGGCCTAAACCTGTCACCGCACGAATTGCCTGTAAAGCAAGATTGAAACGCTTTTTGGCTTTTTCAGGATCGATTTTTTTCGGTGGCGCATATTCTTGGACATGTAAGCGTTCGCCATACAAATCGACTGCAACGTTAAAGTCTGGAAGATCGGCATCATATAAACGTAAACAGTGAATGTTTTCTTTCACTGCCCATTTCTTTAAGGTCTGCATGTTCTTTTGTAAACGGTTAGCAAAGTCTTCAGCGCCTTCAATTGCTTCAAACTGTTGCGGTTGCCATGTTTCCAAGAACGGCTTGATCACTGCAACAGGTTTAACTGAACCTGAACGCACGTAAATTGGCAGTTTACCATTCATTAAACGCATGGTTTGCGGGTCATTCAGCGCCAATACATCGGCTTGCTCAACGGCTGCTGCGATAACTGCTGCGGTTTGATTTGGGAAGTTCTTTTGCAGTAAAGCAGATAAGCCTAAATATAAAGCACGGTTTGAAGCTTTATCACCTAAACGCTCACCATAAGGTGGGTTGGTCACAATAAAGGCTGTTTTTCCTTCGGCTTCAAAGTTCGGCCAGTCGGCTAAAGTCCGTTCTTCGATTTGGATCTGGTCAAGTACACGTTCAAAACCAGCAGCAATAATATTTTGCTTGGTGGCTTTTACTGCTTCCCAGTCTGCATCAAATGCGTAGAACTTAGGAAGAGGTTGTTCCAAGGCTGTTTGATGGCGTTCAGCTGCTTCCGCTTTAATGCTCATCCACAGATCATGGTCATGGCCATTCCAGCCATTGAAACCGAAACGACGAACTAAACCAGGTGCGCGGTCAGTCAGCATCATCAATGCTTCAATAATGAACGTCCCTGAACCACACATGGGGTCAAGGAAAATATCGGGTCTTTTTGCAAGGAGCTTGGCTTTTTGTAAAATCGCAGCGGCTAAGTTTTCTTTAATTGGGGCATCGGTCATATAACGACGGTAGCCACGTTTATGCAATGAATCACCAGATAAGTCTAAACAGTAGGTGTGTTCAGTTTTTCCTGCGAGTGCATAAATGGTAATTTCAGGTTGCTTAATATCAATACTTGGACGCTTACCGACAGCTTCCATGAATGAATCCACGATACCGTCTTTTACACGTAAAGTTGCAAACTGGCTGTTCACCTTAATTTCACGTTCAATATGTAAACGAACGGCGAAGGTGCTTTGTGGTGCAAAAATCAGCGACCAGTCAAAGTTCATTGCACCTTCGTAGAGCTCTTCAGCAACATCACGTGCGTCATGGCTAAATTCCAGTTCATGGACATGAATTGGTGTGAGTACACGTGACGCAAGACGCGACCACATACAAATGCGATAGGCATGTTCCAGTGTACCTTTGAAAACTAAACGCCCAGGAAAACGTTCAATGTTTTGAACACCTAAACCTTCTAATTCTTCTTGGAGTAAGGTTTCTAAGCCATCGGCACACGTAACCCAATAGCTGCTTAAACGCGAAGCGGTTTTCATAAATTTGAGAGACCAAAATAAAACAAAATAAACTCGCTAAAGTTTAACGTATTTTGCCTCTGAATGGTTTTTTAAATATGCCTCTACTCAGCGGAAATATCAAAATAAATGAATCACCATGTGAACAATAACGTTTTTGGTACGTATTTTGCTAAATCCTTGCAAGTTTAATTTGCTGACTGATTTCTGATAGATCGTCAGTAAATATTTTTCACTTGAAAGGGGATGAATATGTCGACCAAGTTAGATCGCGGTGTTGTAAGTCATGCTGATGCTTTTTCAATTGCAACTTTACTTTATGCACGTCTGCGCCGTGTATCGGGGCGTGTAATTGATGTGATGTATTTGGTGGAAAATCCAAGTTATGCACGTCAGATGGCAGAGCTTGCTTTAAGTACGGAAGATGCTGAACTGATTCGATTGGTGAGTCGTTTAGACAGTGTCATGGATGTTTTTAACTATGAAGAAACAGCCGTGATCGAAAAACCTAAACAGGTCGACACGACACGACATGAGTTGGAAGCCACTGAAGAAGAAATCTACCGTGCCCAAGTGTCACATCACTATATTGGCGCTTTACGATAAGAATCGCTGAAGTTGGATCGCTCTCGCAAGAGAGCTTTTTTAAATGTCCGCTTGGGATAAATGAGATAAGAAACTCTATAGAATTGATATTTATAGCAATTTGATGAACTCTGAATTTAGCTAATTTAGCCTTTGATGGTTTAATTTAACTGGTTGAAATAATAGATAAGAATTTCATAATCTTAGTTTTGAAGACGATGATAATTAAGGCAATTGTTTTAAACTGAGGTCCAAATCAAAAAGAAAATCTGTATAATGCGTTAACTTAACGTACAAGGAATCTCTCATGCACTTGGCAGCATTGCATACTCCGAGTCAGATTCAACTCAACCAAGATGGTCATCTCAAACACTTCCTCACCATCGAAGGTCTTTCTAAAGAAACTCTTACAAAAATATTGGACACCGCGCAGTCCTTTTTTAATGACCAAAATCAGCTGATTACCAACAACCTCTTAGAAGGTCGAACGGTAATGAACCTTTTCTTTGAAAACTCAACCCGTACTCGTACCACTTTTGAAGCAGCGGCAAAACGTCTTTCTGCAAATGTATTAAATATTGATATCGCACGTTCAAGTACTTCCAAAGGGGAGACGCTCAGAGACACTTTGTGGAACTTAGAAGCGATGGCTGCGGATATTTTTGTGGTACGTCATTCTTCGTCGGGTGCGGCACATTTTATTGCCCAAACCGTTTGTCCGCATGTTGCAATTATCAATGCAGGTGATGGCCGTCATGCGCATCCAACACAAGCTATGTTGGACATGTTGACCATTCGCCGTGAAACCAAAAAGAAATTTGAAGATATTTCAATTGCCATCATTGGTGATATTAAACACTCACGCGTGGCGCGTTCAGATGTTGCTGCATTACAAACATTGGGGTGTAAGGACATTCGTGTAATTGCACCGAATACACTGCTGCCATATGGTTTTAATGAATATGGTGATGGTGTGCGTTTATTTAATAACATGGAAGCAGGGATTCAAGACTGCGACGTGATTATTACCTTACGCATTCAAAATGAACGTATTGATTCGCCTGCGCTGTCATCTCAAGCTGAATTCTACAAAATGTACGGTTTAAACAAAGAACGTCTTGCAATGGCAAAACCTGATTGCATCGTAATGCATCCGGGACCTATGAACCGTGGTGTAGAGATTGATTCCAGTATTGCCGATGGTCCACAGTCTGTGATTTTAAATCAGGTGACCAACGGAATTGCTGTACGTATGGCAGTTTTGGCACTTGCAATGCAAGGTCAACTGCAAGAGCAAGGTTTGTTAGACGCAATTGCGGTATAAGGAATAAGTCATGACTGTTGTAAAAATTGAAAATGTACGTGTTCTTGACCCAATTCATCAAACAGATACGGTTCAAACGGTGTATATCGAAAATGGCAAGTTGGTTGCTGAAACAGCCAATGTCACTGAAACAATTGATGGTGAAGGCAAGTGGTTGATGCCAACCATGGTGGACTTATGTGCACGCCTACGTGAGCCAGGTCAGCAACAGCACGGGACATTAAAATCAGAAGGTCGTGCTGCGCGTGAAAATGGTATTTTGCATGTGTTTACACCGCCAGACTCAAAACCGATTGTGCAAGATAATGGTGCTTTGATTCATGGTCTGATGGAAAAAGCGATGCTGGATGGCGGTATTTATCTGGAAGTGATTGGTGCTCAAACCCAAGGCTTACAAGGTAAGCAACCTGCAAATATGGCGGGTCTCAAAAAGGGCGGTTGTACAGCCGTTTCAAATGCCAATGCGCCTTTCGCAGATGACGATGTGGTGCTGCGCACTTTAGAATACGCAGCAGGTCTTGGTATGACGGTGGTGTTTTATGCCGAAGAACCGCAAATTGCTAAAGATGGCTGTGTCCATGAGGGCTTTGTGGCATCGCGTCAGGGCTTACCAACCATCCCTGCGATTGCCGAAACCATTGCCATTGCCAAGTATTTGTTAATGATTGAAGCGACGGGTGTTCGTGCTCACTTTGGCTTATTGTCTACAGGCGCTTCTGTCGATTTGATCAAAATCGCTAAAGATAAAGGCCTGCCAGTCACTTGTGATGTGGCAATGCATCAGCTGCATTTAACAGATCAGCTGATTGATGGCTTCAACTCACTTGCACACGTCCGTCCGCCACTACGTGCAGAGTCGGATAAAGAGCTTCTTCGCCAAGGCGTGAAAAGTGGCGTGATCGATGCGATTTGTACGCATCATGAACCGCTGAGCAGTTCGGCAAAGCTGACACCATTTGCTGAAACACAACCGGGCATCACCGCTTTTGATACCTATGTAGCTTTTGGTGTGCAATTGGTACGTGAAGGTTTATTTAGTCCTTTGGAATGGGTCGAAAAAGTCACGATTGCACCTGCCACGGTAGCCAATATGCTTGAACGTTGGACTGCTGAAGCAGGCTGGGTATTGGTTGATCCTGAGTTAGACTGGATTGTGAATAAAGACAATATTTTGTCGCAAGGTAAAAATACACCTTTGATCAATCAAGTGGTGAAAGGAAAAGTTCTAAAAACTTTTGCAGCTTAAATATTGCATTAAATGTGGATTAAAAAGTCAGCTTCGGCTGGCTTTTTTATTGGGCCTAGATAAAACTGATGCAAATACAATATTTTACAAAGTATAAAAAATGAACAGATAAACTGGAAAATGACGATGAAAACAATGAGAAAAAGTGGGGTAAGACTTCATGAATGTCGATTTTATGGATTTACTAAAACAAAATGTCTCTGCAATTGTTTTAGAGGGTGATACACAACATTTACTTGAAAAAAATCAAGCAATTCAATCCTTTTTACCAATTTTACTGTCTATATTAAAGTCAAAATCTGAACTGATTCCTGCATTTCAGCAGCAGTTGAATCCACGTCTCAATGATGCTTTTGCCTCGAATGTCAGTCTCAAGCAACAGTTTTTGGAGCATGTCCGCGGGGCAGCACCCGCAGATGAAATTGAAAGTACCTTGAGCCGTTCGATTACACCTGCATTAGCATTTTTAGCCACAGAGGCAGGCTCTTCAGAACCTGAAGCGATTTCCCATTTACTACAAGTCAACACAGATTCCATTAGTCGTGCGTTACCTGAGTGGGCAACTGCATTACTGGCCGGATTGGGGGTAAATATCTTACAAGGACAAGCTACACATGTTGCACCTGCAAGCGTACATGCTACAAAAGTAGATGAGAAACGGTCATTTTTACTGCCAGTTTTGGCTTTAATTATTTTTGCGGCATTGTTTGCTTTTATTTTTAGAGCCTGTACCGAAAAAGCCACAACTGAAACAGCACCTGCTGCAAATGTGAATTCCAGCCAACCTGCTAAATTTCAAATCACCACAGGGGCAACAGGAGATTTGGTCACTTGCCAAATTTTCTCAGCCAATGCGGCTTATGTTGAAATTTTGCAAAAAGAAGTAAAGCAAATTTTTAATAACAGCATCGGCTGTGGTGCCGATATGCAGAGTATGTATCACACTGAATTTATCGACCAAGATGCGATACCCAGTGTAATCAGTGCATTGAAAGGTGTGCCGAATGTAAATTTAACCTGGTTTGGCAATCAGTTATCGATTCAATCACAAGATCCAACCAATGCACTTAAAGTGGCAGATCAAATTAAACCTTTACTGCGTAATATGACAGTTGTGACGCAGCAACCACTGGATGTCAATCGTGCCGTGGATACCAGTATTAGTGATGCTGAGCGTGCGCTGGCAGAAATTAATCCTGAGCAAGTTCGAGCATTAGATGTTGCCACGGCATTGAATTTGCAAATTATTAACTTTGATACAGCTTCATCGACGATACCTGATGTCAATAAGTCGATCTTGGATCAGGCCGCAGCGCTGATGCAAAAAGCACCGCAAGTCAAACTGACCGTGATGGGGCATACAGATGCAACGGGAGATGCGGCAGTCAATAAAACTTTATCGCAAAATCGAGCACAAGCGGTGGTGGATTATTTAATTTTTAAAGGCGTCGATCCTGCGCAGTTGAGAGCGATTGGTTATGGGCAAGAAAAGCCAATAGCAGATAATCAAACCGATGAAGGCAAATTTAAAAACCGTCGTATTGAGTTTGAGGTTTTAAATACAGACTCGGGTGTGGTGCGTGAAGTGGATGATCGTGGTGTTGAAAAGGCCAACTAAACGATATTTTAACCCTGCTACGGCAGGGTTCTTTTATATAGCTACTCGCATAAAAGCTTATTTTTTGGTTAAATACGCTGCGAAAAACAACAGCCTTATGGTTTTATAACAATGATGAAGAAAACAATTTTTGCCAGTCTAATCTTGAGCAGTTTATTTTTAAGTGCTTGTAACCGAACCGAGAATAAAACAGAAACGGTTGCTGAACCGCAAGAAATGTCAGATTGGAGTTGTACGGCTCCTGCCAACGTTGAACAAATTCAAGCGCATTTAAAAGCTGAATACTTAAAAGCCCTAGACCGCCGTCTGCGTGATAGCCGTGAATATGAGGCCGATGAAAAATTATTAACACAGATTAATAACGGTATTCGCTTTGAAATTAAAGGGATTTCAACGACTACAGAAAAGCCTGAAACTGCGAAGCAATTGGACTGCGAAAGTCAGTTGGTGGTGATTTTCCCGAAAGGTTTACAGAAACGTGCTGAAAATGCGTTTTTGGCGCGTCCATGCGAAGAGTGTGAGGACGGTTATCAAAGTACTTTGCGTGATGTCTTAGAAGAGGGGGAATATTCACTCAACTTAGACAACGATCAGCTACAAGGTGCATTTAGCTATAACATCATTAAAACGGATAAAGAAGGCATTAGCCTCAATGTACCGAATCAAAATGGTGTGATTGATGGTGTAGTGTTGGTGACTCAGCATGCGGTTCAGTTTGCGGCGTATGAAAAAGAAAATGCCGAAATACAGAAAAATATAAAACAATATAATGAGCAAGAAGTTGCGCAGATGGAACTGGCACAGAAAGCCATGAATATTCGTAAGAAGGAATTGGACGCTGACCAAGTCAAAGTGGTGGAACGTCTGAACCAAACTTGGGACAATTTCACTGAGGAACAAAAACAGCAGCTACAACAAGACCAAACGGAGTGGTTTGAAAAGCGTGATGTGGACTGTAAAGTGATTTCCCAAAAAAGTGTCTACCAAATGACGGATAGTGAAAAAGAAACCTATCAAAAGCAGTCGCAATATTGGGATGATGCTTTACGTGCCCAAGATCAACAATTGCAATATACCAAGTGCTTTAATCAAAAAACTAATGAGCGCATTGTGTATTTAAATAATGTGTTTAATTAGTTGGGCTACATTGAAAATATGCTTTATAGAATGAGAAAAGGACGAATATGATTCGTCCTTTTTTATTTAGATTGTGTTTTTTGTCCTCGTTTAGAAGGTAGGTGGCATATAGGTCAGGCTGCGGCCTAAAATCCAAAGCAGGAACAGCACCAAAGGTAGGTGGAAAACCAATTGAGTGACGGTAAAGCCGATTACATCTTTGGCTTTTAATTTGAGAATGCCGAGCATGGGCAGCATAAAAAATGGGTTGATTAAATTCGGCAAGGCTTCAGCAGCATTATAGATTTGCACCGACCAGCCTAAATGCACTTTCAAATCATGTGCAGCTTGCATGACATAGGGTGCTTCAATAATCCATTTACCGCCGCCAGAAGGAATGAAAAAGCCTAAAATGGCAGAATATAGGCCCATCACAATGGCAAAGGTTTCTTTTGAGGCAATCGAAACAAAAAACTCAGCAATATAATGTGATAGTGATAAATCATGACTGTTCAAGGCTTGCGTCATCATAAAGGCGATACTGCCATACAGAGGAAACTGAATAAGAACACCTGAGACCGCTGGCACGGCTTTAGTGACAGCATTGAGGAAATTTCGTGGCGTACCATGCAGTGCAATACCCAGCATCAGGAAAATAAAGTTGTAGGTATTTAGGCTTGAAATGGCCAAGATCGGATTGCTTTTGCTGAACTCATTGAACATCCAAACTAGACCCAAGAGCACAATCAAGATACTCAATAAAGGCGAGTTCTCTAACCAGTCTCCTGGGCGTTTTGTGGTTGGTGTTGGTTTAGCTTCTTCTTCAAACTGGATAGGGAATTGATCAATGGTTTTAATGTCTTGCCCTTTGGGTGCAGACCAAAATGCAATAGCAATCGAGGCAATAATCAATACAGCCGTCATGATCATCGACTGTGGCAAGAAAATGGTTTCGGTAAAGGGAATCACACCGGTTAGATTGTAAATCGATTCGGGCAGGCTGGCTTTGTTGGCTTGCAGTTGTGCCGCAGAAGAACTAATACCTAAGGCCCACGTTGCTCCCATACCAATAATCGCGGCAGCAGCAGCAGCACGATAGTCCATATTCAGTTCTTTGCGTTTAGCTAAAGCAATCACCAGCAGGGCAGTCAGTACTGTACTCATGGCCCAGTTAATCAGCGAAATTAATAAACTGACCGTGGCAACAAGTACAATTGCACCACGTCCACTATGGGGGATTCGAGCCATTTTTTGAATCAGCAGCTCCACAGGCTTTGAAACAGAAACCACATAACCAACCACAATCAGCATACACATTTGTAAGGTAAAAGGGATCAGACTCCAAAAACCATCACCAAAGGAAACAGCGACATCTTTGGCAGGTGCGCCAATGCTGATCGAAGCAATCGCGACGATCACGACACCCAATAGGGCAAAAATATAAGAGTCTGGAAACCATTTCTCCGACCAATCACTGACACGTAGTGCAAAACGTTGCAAAATATTTTGAGAGTTTTCCATGCATTGATTCCATTTTTATCTATGAGGTATGAATTTTTGATTCAGCCTATCCGTGCTGATAGAAATGCCTTTAAAACAGGATCGCTGCTTTAAAGGCATTGGATTATTTTTTCTATTGTATAAAGGATGTTGAATTAACGGATCAGAGCAACACCTGTCACTTTTTGAATGTCTTCAAAACTGACATCTTTCGCCAGTTCAACTAATTTCACACCTTCCTGCGTAATGTCCATGACACCGAGATCAGTAATCACGCGATGTACGACATTTTTGCCTGTCAGGGGCAGGCTACATTGCTCGACAATTTTCGGCGTACCGTCTTTTGCAGAGTGTTCCATGAGCACCACCACTTTTTGTACTCCAGCAACCAAATCCATCGCACCGCCCATGCCTTTGACTTTTTTACCCGGAATCATCCAGTTGGCCAAATCGCCATTTTGTGAGACTTCCATTGCCCCTAAAATGGCGATATTGACATGACCTCCACGGATCATGGCAAAAGAATCTGCACTAGAGAAAAATGCGGCGCCCTGACGTGCAGTAACAGTTTGTTTTCCAGCATTGATTAAATCGGCATCGACTGTTTCGGCTGTTGGAAACTCGCTAATACCTAACAATCCATTTTCAGATTGCAACCAGACGTTGACGTTTTCAGGAATATAGTTGGCCACCAGTGTGGGTAAGCCAATGCCTAAATTGACATAAAAACCATCTTCCAGCTCAAGCGCTGCACGTTGTGCCATTTCATTACGAGACCAAGCCATGGGTTAAGCCTCCTCTTTTAATGTGAGTTGTTCGATACGTTTTTCAGGGGTTGCATTCAGCACAATGCGATTGACATAAATACCTGGCAGGTGAATCTGGTCAGGGTCTAAAGCGCCAATTTCAACAATTTCCTCAACTTCGACAATGCAGACTTTTCCAGCCATCGCACATACAGGGTTAAAGTTTTGTGCGGTTTTACGGAAAATTAAGTTACCTGCAGTATCAGCCTTATATGCCTTAACGAGTGCAATGTCAGCGGTGAGCGAGTTTTCTAGAATATAAGGTTTGCCATTAAACTCACGCTCTTCTTTGCCTTCGGCAATGAGTGTGCCGACACCCGTTGCGGTAAAGAAAGCGGGGATACCCGCACCGCCAGCACGGAGTTTTTCTGCTAGCGTGCCTTGAGGGGTGAGTTCCACTTCAAGCTCACCACTTAAAAACTGACGTTCAAACTCTTTGTTTTCGCCTACATAAGAAGCAATCATTTTTTTGATTTGTTTGCTTTCTAATAAGAGACCTAAGCCGAAACCATCGACGCCTGCATTGTTTGAAATACAGGTGAGGTTTTTCACGCCCGTTTGTCTTAAGGCCGTAATTAGACTTTCTGGAATACCGCATAAACCAAAGCCACCAACCGCTAGGGTTTGACCATCTTGAACCACATCTTGCAGTGCATCCTTTGCACTTGAATAAACTTTATTGACCATAGTGTTCTCGTTATCAATTGAATGGCTTAGGCACAGCGCTTTTGCCAGTAGGCATTGGCATAATTAGATGGATTGGTGCGTTGTAGTACTTGGCTGATGTTCTGGCTGGCAATCATCAGTGCATCAAGATCAATCCCTGTGTCATAGCCCATGTTGGAGAGTAGGTAGTAAAGGTCTTCTGTGGAGACATTGCCCGATGCGCCTTTGGCATAAGGGCAGCCACCTAAACCTGCGATGGACGAATCAAATACACGAATGCCTTGTTCTAAAGACTGGTAAATATTGGCAATCGCCATGCCATAGGTATTATGAAAATGTCCTGCTAAACTCGCGGCATCCATTTCAGCTAAACATGCCTGCCAGACTTTTTTCACGCGGTCTGGTGTCGCCGTGCCAATTGTTTCACCTAAGGACACTTCATAGCAGCCCATGTCGAGTAAACGTTGACTGACGTGTGCAACTTTGCTCGGTGCAATTGCGCCTTCATAGGGGCAGTCGACAATACAAGACACATAACCACGCACTTTGATGTTATGGGCTTTAGAGGCAGTCATGATGTCTGCAAATTTTTCAAAGCTTTCATCAATGGAACAATTGATGTTTTTTTGGGTAAAGCTTTCGGAGGCTGCAGTAAAAACAGCAACCTCCTGACAGCCGACAGCCAAAGCAGATTCAAACCCTTTCAAGTTCGGAGTCAGTAAACTAAAACTGATATTCGGATCTTTGGGTAAGCTGGCAAAGAGTTCGTCACTTTGTGCCATTTGTGGAACCCACTTTGCAGAGACGCAAGAGCCTACTTCAATGGCACTGAGTCCTGTCTGCATTAAATCTAAAATCAGTTTACGACGGTCATCCAAGGTGAGCGGTGTCTTTTCATTTTGCAAACCATCTCGCGGCCCGACTTCGACAATTCTGACAAATTCACTCATGCGGCACCTTCCAAGCTTGAAAACTCAACCAATTCATCACCCGCTTTGACCTGATCACCGACTTGGAAGTAAGCCGCAGAGACAATGCCATCATGTGGAGCACGAATTGAATATTCAATTTTCATCGCTTCCAGCGTGAGGAGGACATCATCTTTTTTCACTGCGCTGTTGTTTTGTACCAAGACTTGCGTGATCACACCCGGCATTGGTGCTTTTAAGTTGTTGGCATCAGAAGCATCATCTTCCGTATTAAAGTTAGGCTGAATATGTGCAAATTTATAGCTTTGACCGTCTGCATAAAGGGTTAGGCCCTGTGCATTTGAACTATAAGCATAGGTCTTTTTGCTTGTTGCACATTCAATTTTAGCTAAATGTGCCTCTAACAATTCACCCTGAATGAAAACGCTATGTCCATTGTACTTTGCTGTAAAGCCTTTTGCCGCTGGGCTGAAATAGACTTTATGTTCTTCATCGTTCAGTGCCAGTTTAATGGCATAGCTAGCATTAATATTTAAACGCCATAGAGACTCGGCTTGCCATACAGGATTTGCAGCTATTTTATTGCTGGCAAAGCGAGACAAGAGTTCAATCAATGCCGCCGTGATGATGAGCTCTGAAGAGGCAGTTTCATTGTGTTGCAGTAAAAATGCTTCTTCACGTTGAATTAAGTTGGTGTCTAGGTTGGCGGTTTTAAACGATTCTGAACGGACCAAACGGTCTAAGAATGCAATGTTATTGCCTAAGCCATCGACATGAAATTGACTCAGTGCATGGTGCATTTGAGTGAGTGCTGCTTCACGATTCTTTGCCCAAACAATTAATTTGGCAATCATTGGGTCGTAAAAGGTCGTGATTTCATCCCCTTCAACAATGCCACTGTCTACGCGGACATGCTCATTTTGCTGAGGGTAGTGCAGGTAGTGGATTTTCCCAATCGCAGGTAAGAAACCTTTTTCAGGCTCTTCAGCATAGACACGCGCTTCTAATGCATGACCATGAATACTGAGCTCGTGTTGTTGTTTAGGCAGCGGTTCACCAAAAGCGATACGTAGTTGCCATTCCACCAAATCTTGCCCTGTAATCATCTCTGTTACAGGATGCTCCACTTGCAGGCGAGTATTCATTTCCATGAAATACGCCGTGCCGTCTTGTTCCACAATAAACTCAACTGTCCCTGCACCGACATAATCCACTGCACGTGCTGCATCAATAGCGGCTTGGCGCATGGTTTCGAGTTTTGACTCTGCCATTTTGGGTGCAGGTGCTTCTTCTAATACTTTTTGATGGCGACGTTGTACCGAACAATCGCGTTCAAAGAGGTGCACATAGTTACCATGTGTATCACCAAAAACTTGCACTTCAATATGGCGCGGTTGTACTACATAGCGTTCAACCAAAACATCGTCATTGCCAAAGCTTGAACGCGCCTCACTTTTACATGAAGCCAAATGGCTTAAAAAGTCTTCGCCTCGATCAACCAAACGCATGCCTTTACCACCACCGCCAGCACTGGCTTTAATCAGTACAGGGTAGCCAATGGCATCGGCTTGTTGTTTTAAAAAATCAGGATCTTGGTTGGTGCCATGGTAGCCCGGTGTCAGCGGTACACCTGCTTTCTCCATTAAGGATTTAGAAGTGGCTTTGAGGCCCATGGCTAAAATGGCATCTACAGGTGGGCCAATAAAGACAATGTTGTTTTCTTGGCAGGCATTGGCAAATTGGTCATTTTCAGACAAAAAGCCATAACCTGGATGAATTGCTTCAGCACCTGTGTCTAAGGCAGCTTGAATAATACGTTCAATTTGTAGGTAGCTTTGTGCAGCAGGGGATTCGCCGATATAAATGGCTTCGTCGGCTTGTTGCACGTGCTGCGCCTGAGCGTCAGCATCTGAATAGACTGCAACGGTGGCAATGCCCATTTTTTTTGCAGTTCGGATCACACGACAAGCAATTTCACCACGGTTCGCAATTAAGATTTTATTAAACATATCGATATCCTTTCTTGTTGTTATGCCGTCGTCTTGATCCAGACTGGACTGTGTTTATTTAAAAAAGCATTTAAGCCACTTTTCGCCTCTGATCCTTGGCGTACATGGGCAATATGTTGTGCTGTTTGCAACAATAATGCTTCGGTTAACACTTGCTGGTCGACCATTTGGATGAGTTGTTTTGAAGACGTTTGTGCTTCTGGCCCACCCAAAAGTAAGGCATCGACCATTTCTGCGACTTTTTCATCTAACTGTTCAGCATCGGCCACTACATGCGCCAGACCAATGTGTAGGGCTTGCTCCGCAGAAATACGCTCTGCGGTTAAAAAGTAGCGTGAAGCCTGACGTGCACCAATCGCACGAATCACATAAGGGCTAATGGTTGAAGGGGCTAAACCTAAGCGCACTTCAGAGGTTGCAAACTTAGCATCACTGCTTGCGACACAAATATCACAGGCAGAAGCCAGGCCCATTCCACCACCAAAAGCAATGCCTTGCACACGGGCAATGGTTGGTTGTTTTAATGTTGCTAAACTTTGTAGCATTTTCGCCAGTTTTAATGCATCGGCTTCATTTTCAGCCTGTGAGGCTTGTCCTGCTTCTTTCATCCAGTTCAGGTCAGCACCCGCTGAAAAGCTTTTGCCACGTCCAGCTAAAATCACCACACGTACATCATCACGTGTGTTGAGTTCGCTAAAGCAGCGGTGCAGTTCTTCAATCACTTGAGTATTGAAGGCATTATGCATTTCTGCACGATTAATCCATACCGTTGCCACTTGGTCGCGTTGTTCGAGTTGTAAATATTGAAAGCTCATCACTCATCTCCTACATGCGGAACACGCCGAATTTGGTCGGTTGGATGGGTGCATTTAAGGCTGCGGCTAAACTTAAACCGAGCACCTGACGGCTTTGTGCAGGATCAATCACACCGTCATCCCACAAACGCGCCGATGCATAATATGGATGGCCTTGGCGTTCAAATTGGTCACGGAAGGGCTGTTTAAAATCATCTTCTTCTGCCGCAGACCAAGACTCGCCACGTTTTTCGATTTGATCACGCTTTAAGGTCGACAATACACTTGCCGCTTGTTCACCACCCATGACCGAAATACGCGAGTTCGGCCATGTCCACATGAAGCGTGGAGAATAGGCACGACCACACATACCGTAGTTGCCTGCACCAAATGAACCACCAATCACAAGGGTAAGTTTCGGGACATTTGCGGTTGCAACAGCCATGACCAGTTTGGCGCCATTTTTGGCAATGCCTTCATTTTCGTATTGGCGACCGACCATAAAGCCAGTAATGTTTTGAAGGAACAGTAGGGGAATATTGCGCTGCGTACAGAGCTCAATAAAGTGAGCCCCTTTTTGTGCAGACTCTGAAAATAAAATACCGTTGTTGGCAATAATGCCAACGGGCATGCCATATATTTTGGCAAAACCTGTGACTAAGGTGGTGCCAAAGCGAGCTTTGAATTCATCAAAACGTGAACCATCGACAATGCGCGCAATCACTTCACGAATATCGAATGGCTTGCGTGCATCACTTGGCACAACACCATATAGTTCTGTTGCATCAAATAACGGTTCTTCAATCTCTGTTGCACGCGTATGTGGTGCTTTATTCAGGTTGGCTACGATGTTACGAGCAATGGCAATGGCATGTTCGTCGTTCTCAGCCAAATGATCCGCCACACCAGACAGGCGAGTATGCACATCACCACCACCTAAGTCTTCACTGCTAACCACTTCACCCGTTGCTGCTTTCACCAATGGTGGGCCACCTAAGAAAATCGTCCCTTGATTACGCACAATAATGGTTTCATCAGACATGGCAGGTACGTAAGCACCCCCAGCTGTACAGCTCCCCATGACCACCGCAATTTGGGCAATTCCCATGCTTGACATGCGTGCTTGGTTATAGAAAATACGGCCAAAGTGATCACGGTCAGGGAAAACTTCATCCTGCATCGGCAAATATGCACCGCCTGAGTCCACCAAATAAATACAGGGCAGATGGTTTTGCTCCGCAATTTCTTGAGCACGTAAGTGTTTTTTCACCGTCAATGGGTAGTACGTGCCGCCTTTCACTGTCGCATCGTTGGCGACGATCATGCAGGTCACACCATTGACCTGACCTACACCAGCAACGACACCAGCCGCAGGCACATCGTCTGCATAGACGTTTTGTGCTGCCAACTGACCAATTTCAAGGAATGCGGTGCCTGCATCAATTAACTGATCAATACGATCACGTGCTAATAGTTTTCCGCGTGCCAAATGTTTTTGTCGCGCCGCTTCACCACCGCCTAAAGCAATTTGTTCTGCTTTTTGCTTTAAGTCATCGACCAATCTTTGCATCGCGGTTTGGTTGGTTTTGAAGTCTTCACTTCGAATATTGATCTTGCTATGTAATTGATTCATCACGAACATCCTTGTCATTTTTATTGTTGTGGAGGGTTAAGCTGTTTCATTAAACAGTTCACGGCCAATCAACATACGGCGAATTTCAGAAGTTCCCGCGCCAATTTCATAGAGTTTTGCATCGCGCCATAGACGGCCTGCAGAAAATTCATTGATATAACCATTTCCACCTAAGGTCTGAATGGTTTCACCTGCCATCCATGTGGCTTTTTCCGCGGCATATAAAATTGCACTGGCTGCATCTTTACGTAGGCTACGGCTATGGTCAGCCTTGTCGCACTCAGCACCCACAGCATAAACCAACGCTTTACATGCCAACCAAGTCGAATACATATCGGCAATTTTGCCTTGCATCAACTGGAACTCACCGAGCGCTTGTCCGAATTGTTTACGGTCATGGATATACGGAATCACGGTGTCCATGCAGGCATCCATAATGCCTAAAGGACCTGCGCTTAAAACCGCACGCTCATAGTCCAAACCACTCATGAGCACTTTCGTGCCGTTTCCTACACCGCCCATCACGTTTTCTTTTGGCACTTTCACGTTGTCAAAGAACAGGGGGTAAGTGTTCGAACCGCGCATACCTAACTTGTCTAAATGTGTGCCGTGGCTAAAACCTTCCATGCCTTTTTCTACAAGGAAAGCCGTCATGCCTTTAGCACCTGCATGCAGATCAGTTTTGGCATACACCACAAGTACATCAGCATCACCACCATTGGTGATCCACATTTTTGAACCATTTAACAGGAAGTGATCGCCACAATCTTCAGCTTTGAGTTTCATGCTGACTACGTCTGAGCCTGCGTTTGGTTCAGACATGGCAAGTGCACCGACATATTCACCTGAAATCAGCTTAGGTAAATAGCGCTGCTTTTGTTCTTCGCTGCCATTTCGGTTAATTTGATTCACACATAGGTTAGAATGTGCACCATAAGAAAGACCTATCGAAGCTGAAGCACGTGAGATTTCCTGCATGGCAATGATATGCGCTAAATAACCTAGGCCTGTACCGCCATATTCTTCACTGACGGTTAGACCGAGTAAGCCCATATCGCCAAATTTTTTCCACAACTGAGCCGGAAATTCGTTGTTCTGATCGACTTGTTGAGCAATAGGAGTAATTTCTTTGGCACAAAAAGCCGCAACGGAATCACGCAGTGCAATGAGTGTTTCATCTAAACCGAAATTTAAGCTTTGTAGGGTCATTTCTTCATTCGTCCTATGAGTGTATTTATTGTTCCTGATAAAGCATTTTTGTTGTGCTTGATTTTTACAATACATCGAATTTTTAAAAAAGTGAACTAAAATTCACAAATTGATTTACAATTCATTTTATCTGGTTGAGAATAGAATTATGAGTTATAAAAGATCATCGTTGATGCAAGAGCGAATGGAACAAAATCGTGAAGCGATTTTGCAATCCGCTCGTGAACTTATTGCTCAAGGGGGGATTAAAGACGCGCAAATTCAAGCAATTGCTGAACGCGCGGGTGTTTCGAGTGGTTTGGTGTATCGATACTTCGATAACAAAAGCCAAGTGTTAATTGAGGTTTTGTCTGAGGCCATTCAGCATGAGGTGAAAATTTTAAATCACATTGCTGAAAGTGAGCTTACGTCAAAACAGAAATTGGACAAGGCGGTAACCACGTTTGTGAAACGTGCCATGAATAGCCCCCAACTTGCGTATTCACTCATGTTTGAGCCAGTCGATGCTGAGTTAGAACATGAACGTTTTCGCAGTAAACAGCTGATTAAACAGAGCATCAAAGAAATACTGGCCGCAGGGAAAATTAACGGTGAGTTTGGATTTGAAGATTTAAATACCGCAGCACTTTGTGTGGTCGGCGCCATGACTTTTGTGGTGATTGAGCCTTTAAATCCGTCTCGAAATGTGATGTTTGATCAAAACTATAAAGACTACTTTGTGAAACAAATTGCCGAATTTTGTGTCAATGCAGTTCAGGTTCAGGAGGAAAAATAGTAGCAGGTGTGAACACAAAGGCTTGGTGTTTGAAGGGAAGTAGTCATAGAACAATTAAAGTTGAATAACAAGATTACAATGAATCAAGGAGATCGATTCGATGACACAAGAACGGTTAAGTTATGCCTATGGAACGAGCAGTCAGCCCCTATTAGGCATGACAATTGGTGAGAAATTTGATCAGGCTTGTCAGCAGTATGCGGAACAAGATGCTGTTGTCAGCCTGCATCAAAATGTCAGACTCACGTATAAGGAATTACAAGCTCAGGTCAATGCGTTTGCCTGTAGTTTACTAAAACTGGGCTTGAAGAAAGGCGATCGACTTGCGATTTGGTCACCGAACTGTGTGGAATGGACGATCACCCAGTTTGCTGCGTTTAAAGCAGGCATCATTTTAGTCAACTTGAACCCTGCCTATAAAAATAATGAGCTCGAATATGTGTTGAATAAAGTCTCTTGTAAGGGCTTGGTCATTGCATCGCAATTTAAAAGCACGAATTATCAAGATATTCTAATGAAAATTGCCCCTGAAATTAAAGGTGCTGAAAATAAAGTGTTAAAGGCAGAACGACTGCCACATTTAAAATATATTATTAAAATTGATGAAGAAGAACATACGGGTTTGCATCGTTTTAGTGATTTGCTTACTCCCCCCAGCAAAAGACAGCTCAATCAATTAGAGCTCGTTGCAAGCGAATCGCAGTTTGATGAAACCATCAATATCCAGTTTACTTCGGGCACCACAGGTAACCCGAAAGGCACAATGCTGACACATAATAATATTCTAAATAATGGTTATTTTGTTGGTGAAGCCATTCACTTAAGTCCTGCCGATCGAGTCTGTATTTCTGTACCGCTCTTTCACTGTTTCGGTATGGTGATGGGCAATTTGGCCTGTATTACGCATGGTTCAACCATGGTCTATCCATCGGCGGTGTTCAATCCTTTAGAAACGTTAAAAGCCATTCAGCAAGAAAAATGTACGGCCGCATACGGTGTACCGACCATGTTCATTGCCATTTTAGAGCATGAACAGTTTGATGCTTTTGATCTTTCTAGTTTACGTACAGGCATTATGGCGGGTAGTCCGTGCCCACGTGAAATTATGCAACGTGTTATTGATCGGATGCACATGTCCGAAATTACCATTTGCTATGGTATGACTGAAACGGCACCAGTCAGTGCACAAAGTTCAACTTCAGATTCAGTTGAACAACGAGTCGGAACCGTAGGGCGTGTCCATCCACATCTTGAAATTAAAATTGTTGATGAACAAGGCAAAGTTGTGCCGCGCGGTCAGTTGGGTGAACTGTGTGTTCGTGGCTATTCGGTAATGTTGGGGTATTGGGAAGACCATGAAAAATCGCAAGAAGTGATTGATTCAGCACGTTGGATGCATACGGGCGACATCGCAGAAATGGACGAAGCTGGCTTTGTGAAAATTAAAGGCCGAATTAAGGATGTGGTCATTCGTGGCGGAGAAAATTTATTTCCGAAAGAAATCGAAGACTTTTTATACACCCATCCTGATGTGAGTGATGTCCAAGTCATTGGTCTGCCCGATGCACGTTATGGTGAAGAATTATGTGCTTGTATTATTTTACATGAGCATCATGAAATTACTGAAGAGTCGATCCGTCAGTACTGTGCGGAACACATTTCACACAATAAAGTTCCACGTTATGTGCGGTTTTTTAATGAGTTCCCAATGACAGCTTCGGGCAAAGCGCAGAAGTTTAAATTGCAGGAATTTATGCGTAATGAACTGGATTTGAAAGAAATCGCATAAGGTTGAAGACGGACTTTCCTTTGCTGGATTGAAGCCGAAGGAAAGTCCGAAGTGAAAAGCAAAAGGAATAGCATATGCACCTGAGAAATGATTGGACTCGAGCTGAAATACAAGCACTCTACCAACAGCCTTTTTTAGATTTGGTCTTTCAAGCACAGCAAATTCATCGTCAGTACTTTGAAGCAAATGCGATTCAAGTCAGTACTTTACTGTCGATCAAAACAGGTAAATGCCCTGAAGACTGCAAATACTGTTCACAGTCTGCGCGTTATGACTCAAAGCTTGAAGCTGAAAAAAGAATTGCGGTTGAAAAGGTCATTAGCGAAGCACAGCAGGCGAAGGCCTCGGGTTCTACACGGTTTTGTATGGGCGCGGCATGGCGCAATCCACATGAACGCGATATGCCTTATGTCTTGGATATGGTGCGTGAAGTTAAAGCACTGGGCTTAGAAACTTGTATGACTTTAGGCATGTTGAATGCTTCACAAGCCGAACGTTTAAAAGGTGCAGGACTCGATTATTACAACCATAACTTAGACACGTCTCGTGAATACTACCCAAATGTGATTAGTACCCGTAGTTTTGATGACCGTTTGGATACCTTAAGTCATGTTCGAGAAGCAGGTTTAAAAGTGTGTAGTGGCGGGATTGTTGGCCTAGGTGAAGAGACCAAAGATCGAATTGGTTTATTGTTTGAATTGGCGACTTTACCGATACATCCTGAGTCTGTGCCGATCAACATGCTGGTTCCAATGCAAGGTACGCCTTTGGCAGAAGTTGAAAAGTTAGATGTGACCGAGTGGATTCGCACTATTGCAGTAGCGCGCATCACTATGCCGAAAAGCTATATTCGTCTGTCCGCAGGACGTGAATCGTTGTCCGATACCGACCAAGCTTTGGCTTTTATGGCAGGTGCAAATTCACTGTTTTCTGGTGAAAAATTGCTGACTACGCCAAATACAGCACAAGGCAAGGATCAACAACTCTTTCAAAAACTGGGGCTACATGCAGAAAAAGCCAAACCCCAACTTGCTGAGTTAACGGTCGATGCTATGGCTGTGGCTTAAGTGCTAGAACATGCGGTGATGAAAGTGTAGATTTAGGGCGACGAATAAAAGTAGATGAGTGAACAATAAAATGGCGAAAGACTTTCAGAGTCAAACTGTAGTGGATGGTTATGATCAACATATTCGTAAGCTCATTCCAGGATATGAGTTGGTCCATCTGCAAATTCAAGCCATTTTAAAAACACATCTACCAGAACATGCGCATGTATTGATTGTGGGATGTGGTACAGGTTATGAGCTTTCATATTTGTTGGCGCAGCATCCAACGTGGAGTTTTACCGCGGTTGACCCATCTTTGACCATGATTGAAAAAGCGCAGCAGTTATTGAGCGAGACCCATAGTGATTTAACGCGGGTTCACTTTGTGCATGGTGATACGACGGCATTACAGGAAAGTGCACAGTTTGATGCCGCTTTAGCCATATTGGTGGCGCATTTTATACCACTTGAAGCAAAGTTATTTTTCTTTGCCGACATTTTACGCTGTCTTAAAACACAAGCTATTTTACTGAGCTATGACCTGATGAGTTCTAGTGATGACACTGAACTCAAGGTTCTACAAACCTTATGTCAGAGCAATGGTTTGACGGTGGTACAGAGTGAAAAAATGATTGAGCGGCTACAACAAGATTTTTATTTGGTCTCGGCCAGCCAGATGCAAGAGCTTCTAACTAAAGTTGGATTTCATGAAGTACGAACTTATAGTCAACTGTTGAATTATTATGGTTTTTTTGCACAAAAGTAAAAACCAATGGCAGTGAAAAGATACATTTTAAAGATAAGAATGAAGGAATATATATGGCAGCCTATTATCAACTTTTAAATCGTGAGCAGCATAGTGATGGGAGCTGTACGGCGTCTTATCTTTCCAATATTCATGCACAAGGCGCATGGAACCCGCATGAACAGCACATGGCACCTGCAACAGGGGTTTTGTGTGCAGAGTTAGAGCAGTTTCAACCACGTGATGAGATGCGCATTGGACGCGTGAGTTTAGATATTTTTGGACTGATCGCTTTTGGTGAGTTTACGGTGCATACCCGTGTCATTCGGGCTGGAAAAACCATTGAACTGATCGAGGCGGAAATGCAAGCAAACGGGAAGACTTGTATTGTGGCCCGTGCTTGGAAAATGATGAAGCAAGATACCAGTGCAATTGCAGGGCTGGAAGATCAACCGATTGTAGATCCTGAAACTTTGCCAGTATGGGATGGGATGAAATGTTGGCCGGGTGGTTATATCCAGAGTATTGAGACACGTGCGGCAGAAGGGCACCGTGCGGGTAAAGGCATTGTCTGGTTACATAATGATTTGGACATGGTAGAAGCTCAGGAAACATCAAGTTTTGTGCGCTTATTGGGTATGGTGGATACAGCCAACGGTATTGTCCCACGTCAAAATCCAGCATCTGGATGGGGCTTTCCCAATTTAGACCTACAACTGCATTTACACCGTTTACCCCAAGGGAAATGGTTAGGTTTGGAAGCGACGCAGCAATATGGTGATGATGGTATCGGTTTAACCAGTGCGGTTTTGCACGATGAGCAAGGGCCATTTGGTCGTAGTGAACAGATTTTGACTCTTCGTAAGTTTTAGTTGGTCAGTGTCAATTTAATAAAAAAAGATGAATTGCTTCATCCTTTTTTTATTGGCATGCTGTAGGCACTTTAAAATAGTGAAATGAAGATGCGGATCAGTTTAATTGGAGCGGGGCGGGTGGCTCATCATTTGGCCAAAGCTCTGATGTCTCAGCATGAAATCATCAATATTTATAGCCGAAGCTTCGACAAAGCTGCGGATTTAGCGCAAGTTGCACATGCAAAGGCGGTCAGTCATTTTAAGCAGTTAAATGCTGATGTGGATTTGGTGATGATTGCAGTAAGTGATCAGTCTATTCCGAGTGTAATTTCGGCATTGACTGAATATCTGCCGAATGTGTTGATTGTACATACTTCGGGGAGTACAGCGCTTTCAGTTTTGGCGACGCAACATGCACGTGCAGGAGTTTTTTATCCCTTACAGACTTTTAGCTTAGAACGTGAAATTGATTGGTCAAATACACCGTTGTTTGTAGAAGCCACTGAAAATACAGATCTTCAAAGACTATATACACTGGCAGAAAGCCTGAGCCAACGCGTGTATAGCTACAGCTCTGCACAGCGTCTAAGTTTGCATTTAGCGGCTGTTTTTGCCTGTAATTTTAGTAATTATTGTTATGACATGGCGAAACAAGTGGTGGATGCAGAGCAGGTCGATTTTAATCTCTTGTATCCCTTGATCTTAGAAACTGCGCAGAAAGCCACACAGAATGATCCGAAGCAGATGCAAACTGGCCCTGCGATGCGTCAGGATCAGAATATTCTACAGATGCATCAACAGATGCTTGCGCAAGCTCAACGAGCGGATCTTGCTGAAGTGTATGCCTTAATGAGTCAGCAGATCAGTCAACGTCACAGTTGACATTCAATATAATAAACGAAGAGGTGAGTCACAAAGAACAAGCAAAGCCACTGAAAACGTGGCTTTTTTTATGCCCTAAGATTCGGTACAGTGTCGCTTAAAATAAATACAAACAAATAGAGGGTATATGCGTACACATTCATTATTGGAACAAGTGCAGTGGAAAGATCTCGTTCATTTAGGCCGTACCGATGTGATCAGTGAGTTATTTATCTCTTTACCGTGGTTGATCGTTTCTTTCATTTTTGCAAGTTTACAGTGGTATGTCTTGGCGCTGTTTTGCTCGTTTATGTTTTTCTTAACAGGGCTCAGACAGGTGCATAACGCTTTTCATTTTGCCTTAGGTATTAGCCGACCTGCGACCCATTGGGTGATGTTTGTTTTGAGCATCGTCATGCTCGGTTCGATGCATGCTGTACAAATTAATCACCTCCGCCACCATCAGCACTGTATGCAGGACGAAGATATTGAAGCAAAAAGTGCAACCATGAAGTGGTGGCAAGCTTTGCTTTTTGGTCCAGTTTTTCCATGGATCTTGCATAAAAAAGCCTTTGAGGTTGGAACTAAAACCCAGAAAAAATGGATGACGGCTGAACTGATTGCCAACGTCATGGTATTGTTTTTGGTTTTTGTGCTCTTGGATATCAGTATTTTAAAATACCATGTCAGTGCCATGTTGATTGGACAATGCATGACGGCTTTTTTTGCGGTGTGGACGGTGCATCATGATACGGAAGATCATGTGTATATGGCGCGTACTGTGCGTAATGAGTTTAAACGGGTCGTGACCTACAACATGTTTTATCATGTGGAGCATCATTTGTTTCCCGCAGTGCCGACACGACGTTTACATATTTTGGCAAAACGCTTGGATGAACATGATCCAACGGTTGAAATTCGGCATGTATTTTAATAATTTAAGCATAAAAAATAGGGCTCTCGGCCCTATTTTTATGAGATCTGAAATTTATTTAATTTTCTTAAATAAGAAGTCGTTGATCTTATGACCTTCTTCGAGTCCACGACGTTCAAATTTAGTTTGTGGACGCCAGTCTGGACGCGGGTAACTGTTACCTTTACCTGCCATATTTTCAAGATTTGGACGGTTATCGAGTACATCAATCATCCACTCTGCATACGGTTCCCAGTCTGTCGCTGCGTGGAATGTGCCACCCATTTCCAACTTTTGCTCAACCAGTGGCATACGGTCATGGGAAACGAAACGACGTTTGAAGTGACGTTTTTTCTGCCATGGATCTGGGAAGTAGAGTTGCACAGCGTTGATGCTGTTATCTGGCATTTCACGTAATACTTGAATGGCATCTGCATCTAAAAGACGAAGATTGGTTAAACCTGCAATTCCAGCTTCATACACACATTGCGCAATCCCCGGAACATGCACTTCAATCCCGACATAGTTACGTTCAGGGTTGGCCTGTGCCATCAACACCAATGAACGTCCCATACCAAAGCCAATTTCAACCGTGAGCGGACGCTCTGGATGTTCAAACTGCTGACGTAAGTCGCCTACAGGATATTCCAAAATCATGTGACCATATTGTTCAAGCGCAGTGCGTTGCGAGGTGTTCAGCGGAGATGAACGACGCATAAATGTCACAATTTCGCGGTGTTCATTTAAGTTGTCTAGCTCGACGACTTGCTGGTCTAATTGATCATTCGTCATAATTTTGGCAGATGTAGAAATTCGAAAGCGGTATTGTAAGTCCTGAGCAGGACAAGTCAAATTTTTTACTCAGAATTTATCAAATTCAGCACGCTCTATTTTGATTAGCCTAAAAACTGTCATCATTTATTAATCATGATGTAACGAATAAAAATTAATCTGCCATACGATTTAACCAACTGATAAAAAATGATGAAAAATTTTAAGCCACAGATATTAAGCCTGAGCCTGATTTTGGCGGGTTGTTCCTTTCCTGCCTATGCACAGTTATTGTTTAGTCAGTATGTAGATGGAACTTCAAATAAGAAAGGATTGGAAATTTATAATCCAGATCCGACGACGGTCAACTTGGCAGAATATCAGATCAAGCAATACGCAAATGGCAGTAGCAGTGCAAATTTGACGGTGAGTTTGACAGGGCAATTGGCAGCAAAGGGGCATTATCTAGTCGGGCATTCTGCTTTAAAAGAAGCTCTAGGCGATACGGTGCAACAGCAGGCGAACTTAGCTTTCAATGGTGACGACACTTTGGTGCTTTATCATAATGGCGTTGCGATTGACCGCTTTGGTACAGTGGGCGAAAGACCAAGCACTGGATGGGGTAGTGTTGCAACAGCGAATAGTTTTAAACGTACATTATTAAGTAATAATGTATCCAGTGCAGGGATTGACGTTACCGCACCATTTGATTTGGCATCGGCATGGGAAAAATGGTCAGACCGAAACGCATTTTCCAGTTATCTGGCTGGAAGTACGGCACCGCCTCTAAGCACCGTGAGCTGTAGTACGACAGCTACCCCAATTGCGACATTGCAAAATGCAGCGCAAGATGCGGAATATGTGGTAAAAGGCGTAATCACTGCTGATTATCGTTATAACAATGGTTTCTCAGGTTTCTTTGTACAAACCCCAGATGCTCAAGCCAAAACCAATAGCAGTAATGCGGTGTTTGTCTATGTTCCTTCTTCAAGTAGTGTGACAGGTGGGCAAGTGGGACAGGAAGTCATTTTTAAAGGCAAGTTAAAAACCTATCAAAACCAACTGCAGCTTCAAGATTTAAGCAGCGATATTAATGTTTGTAATCCTTCGGCGAGTGACTTGGTTAAGCCAATGGCGATCAATTTGCCCTTTGATAATTTGACTGAAATGTCAGGCCATGCACCAAAACGCTATCAAGGTATGTTGGTCAATATTCCTCAAACGCTTACGGTCAGTGAAAACTATAACCATGGGCGTTTTGGGGAACTGGCTTTAAGCCCCGCTCGTTTATATATTCCAACCAATTTATATCCTGCCAACTCAACGGAAGCCAAAGCGCTTGCACAACAGAATTTGCGTTCTAAACTTATTTTGGATGATGGCTATAACAATCAGAACAGAACGCCGTGGTTGCCAACTTCCTTTAGTGCTAAAAACACCCTACGTACAGGTGCACAACTGCAAAATGTACAAGGCATTTTAGAATACCGCTATAACCAATGGCGAATTCAGCCTGTGCTTGGGGCAACAGCGCCACAAGTCTTAGATGCGACAAACCCACGTGCAAGCGTTCCAGCAAAAGCTGCACAACAAGTTCGTATTGCAGCATTTAACGTACTGAATTATGACAATGGTTTGGCGCAAGGTTTTCCTACGGAACGTGGTGCAAGTTCTGAGGCTGAGTTTAAAAAGCAACATCTGAAAATTGTCAGTGCATTAAAAGCGATTGATGCAGATGTGTATGGTCTGATGGAAATTGCCAACAACGGTTATGGCGAGCGCAGTGCAGTTGCTTATTTAGCCCAAGCGCTGGGGAGTGACTGGAAATATATAACGCCTCCGAATGCTGACAAACTTGGAACCGATGCGATTGCTGTTGCCATTATTTATAATGCCAAGCGGGTCAAACCAATCAATGTTGCAGCGGTCTTTGATGACCAGAGCCAGAAAAATCGGGTCACGATGGCGCAAACCTTTCAAGCCTTATCAGGTGGAAAGACTTTTACGATTATTCCGAACCATTTGAAGTCTAAAGGTAGCTGTCCAGATGATAAAACTTCGATAGAGGCAGATCAGGGGGATGGTCAAGGTTGTTGGAATCCAACGCGCGTTAAAGCGGTACAAGCGTTAATGCAGTGGGTCGCGAAGAATCCAACACAGGTGAGTAAACCGAATGTCTTACTGTTAGGTGATCTGAACAGTTATGCCAAAGAAGATCCAATTCTGGCGCTTGAACAAGCCAACTATAAAGTATTGTTGAATGATGAAAAAATTGGTCAGGGGAAAGCAGCTTATAGCTATGTTTTCGGCGTAGCCAGTAATGCTCAAGGTTATGGTGGTGCAGGCAATTTAGACCATGCGATTGCTGATGCAGCACTTTATCCTTTGGTGAAAAAAGCATTTGCATGGCATATCAATGCAGATGAACCGACGGCACTAGACTATAACGAAGAATATAAAACTGAGGAGCAAATTGTTGCATTTTATGCGGACGATGCATACCGCTCTTCTGACCATGATCCTGTGATTGTGGATTTAGACTTAAACGATGCAGTGGTTAACGATGAGGATAAAACCAGTGCGGGAAGTACAGGACTGTGGTCTGCATTAGGATTAATTAGTTTGGCCTTGTATGGCCGTTTAAGACGTCGCAAGAATCAGTCTTAAGTTGCTTTATGAATAATAAAAGGGCGTCATCGCCCTTTTATTTTGTCTATGATTTTTGAAATCTTTTATGAGCTGATACGGTCAATGAGGGTACTGCTGGCTTCATTTAAGCCTAACACCTCGACCACAACACCTTGGGCTTCAAACTTTTCAACTACAGCATTTAACATTTGGACTGAAGTCATATCCCAAATATGTGCATGGCTGAGTTCAATTTCAACCTTCTGAATGTGTTCGTTAAAGTCAAAAAACTGAAAGAATTTCTCTGAGCTGCTAAAGAAAATTTGACCACTCACCACATAGCGACGAGTATGGTTATGCAGTTCAGACTGAACATGAACCGCACTTTCCAGTTTATTGATGAAAAATAATGCGGACAGTAAAACTCCGACAAAGACGCCCAAGGCAAGATTATGTGTGGCTAAGACAATCATCACGACACTGAGCATTACCACATTACTTTGTAGCGGGTGTTTAGAGAAGTTTTTAACCGAGTCCCATTGAAAGGTTGTAAATGCCACCATGATCATAATGGCAACCAAAGCTGCCATTGGAATATAAGACAGCCAGTCTTTAAAAAACACCACCAAACACAGTAAAAACACACCAGCCACTAAGGTTGAAAGCCGAGTACGTGCACCAGAGCTGACATTAATCACAGACTGTCCAATCATGGCACAGCCTGCCATACCGCCCATAAAACCGCTCACAATATTGGCCATGCCTTGTCCACGACATTCTTGATGACGATCACCTTCAGTGCCTGTAACTTCATTTACCACCGTGGTGGTCATCATTGTTTCAAGCAAACCGACGGTCGCTAATGTGATGGCGTAAGGGAAGACAATTTGCAGCGTTTCAAGGGTTAGTGGAATATCAGGTAGTAGAAAAACAGGTAAAGTATCGGGGAAATGACCTAAGTCACTGACCATACGCATGTCTGTGCCTAAAAACAGCGCCAAAGCGGTCAGGACAAGAATACAAATAAGCGGTGAGGGAATGCTTTTCCCTACTTTAGGCAGATAAGGAAACAGATAAATCACAGCGAGGCCAAGAGCGACAAATGCATAGCCCCAGTAATTCATTTGGCTGAGTTCTGGAAGTTGCGCTATGAAGATTAAAATCGCCAGCGCATTTAAAAAACCATACACCACCGACTGCGACACAAAACGCATCAGTTTGGCAACTTTAAAATAACCCGCAATGATTTGAATGACACCTGTGAGAATGGTTGCTGCGAGTAAATACTGTAGGCCATGCTCTTTGACCAGTGTGATCATGAGTAGGGCCATCGCGCCTGTTGCTGCTGAAATCATGGCTGGACGACCGCCAAAAAAAGCAATGCTCACTGCGATACAAAAGGAGGCATACAGTCCGACTTGAGGGTCTACACCTGCAATTGCTGAAAAAGCAATAGATTCGGGAATCAGGGCAAGTCCTACCACTAAACCTGCTAGAACATCGGTACGAATGTTAGAAAACCATTCATCTTTTTTAAGGCTAATCACAGATCAAATTCATTTTAGGGTCAAGGGGGCTATGTTAAAACAACTCTGTTGCAAATTGCAGTGTTGTTGTACTTGAAAAAAAATGTGAATTAGACAATATTCAATAGGCGAACGAATGATTTTTCGTTTACGCTTTTTTGCAATTTACAGGTTTTGATCACTTGAAAGTTTGTTAGAAGCCATTTAAAACAGAGAATAGAGTTATAACAAGGATCAGATATGAAGCTTTATTATGCACCGGGTGCGTGCTCGCTTGCGGCGCACATTATCCTCAATGAAATTAATGTTGACTTTGATTTAGTCCGAGTAGATTTAAAAACACATAAAACAGAAAAAGGTGCTGATTATTACGAAATTAATCCAAAAGGATATGTCCCCGCTTTAGAGATTAATCCAGGTTTGATTCTGACTGAAAATGTAGCCATTTTGCCATTTTTAGCACAACATGATCCAAAACAAGATCTTATTCCGCCATCGGGTTTGGGGCGTGCCAAAGTTTTAGAATGGTTAGGTTATTTAAACTCTGAGTTGCACGATGCTTATGCCGTTTTCTTTGGTTCGCCATTAGACGCTGTTGCCAAAGAAAAAGCCTATGCAGAGATTGATCGTTTACTTAGTTATATCGATAAACAAATTGGTGAGTCGGATCATGACTATTTGGTTGATGATAATTTTGGACCTGCAGATGCGTATTTATTTGTCCTCACCAATTGGTCAAATGTCATCGAACATGATTTATCGCCGTATAAAAATATTATCTTTATCCGTAATAAAGTGGCTGAACGTCAGTCTGTACAAATTGCAATGCGAGATGAAGGCCTAATTCCTTAATTTTGATGCATTGAAGAAGCGCCGAGAGGCGCTTTTTTATTACTCTAAAGTCTATTGTTGATATTTAGTCAATAATATTTTGCAGATTCACTCCTTTTTAGTGTTGAACAGAATCTTTATAGTGCCTGCATAGATTTTGGCTTTTAGGCTCTTCCAATGAAAAATATTTTATTAATTAACGGTGCAAAAACTTTTGCACACTCGAATGGTCAGTTAAACGATACCCTAACTGAACTTGCGCAAGAGGTCTTGTCAGGCTTAGGACATCAGGTTCAAGTGACACGCGCTGACAGCGAATATGATGCAAAAGCTGAAGTGGAGAAATTTCTGTGGGCAGACACCGTGATTTACCAAATGCCAGGTTGGTGGATGGGTGCGCCGTGGACTGTAAAAAAGTATATCGATGATGTCTTTACCGAAGGGCACGGTAGTCTGTATGCCAATGATGGTCGCTCACGTTCCGATGCTTCAAAAAAGTATGGTTCAGGCGGTCTGATTCACGATAAAAACTATATGCTGTCGTTGACATGGAATGCACCGATGGATGCATTTAACGACGCTGAACAATTTTTTCATGGGGTTGGGGTCGACGGGGTTTATTTACCTTTTCACAAAGCCAATCAATTTTTAGGGATGCAAACCTTACCGACTTTTATTGTCAATGATGTGATTAAAGCACCTGAAGTTGAAGCCTATATGGCACAGTACCGTGAGCATTTGACACAAGTTTTTGCTTAATAGGAGATGCGAGTATGTTAACTGTCATTGCTGAAATCATTTGTCATTCAGAGCAAGATTTTAAAATGGTTCTTGATTCATTCAACAACATCCGTGAGCAAGTATTACAAGAGCCCGGTTGCCATCTCTATGATGTGCATATCGACCATCCTGCTGTTGAGAGTGCATTACAAATCAAAGTACCGTTTTCAATCATGATGTATGAAAAATGGGAAAGCATGCAGCATTTAGAAACCCATATGCACAGTATCAATATGCAGCAACATGCTCAAGCAACTGAAGGTGCAGTTGCTCATGTACAAATTCGTATTTTAGAAGCGCAATAAGCTACGCATATGAGTTTGACAGAGCTTTTCTTCGCTCTGTTTATTTAAACTCCAGTGGCTCATTGAACTGAACCTGCTCGAGTTTCAATGCGTAGTGCTGTTTTAATGTTGTCCATTGAACTTTGACAGGTTGAGTACTTTCAGCAAACTCATTTTCACCTGTCGTATTTTTTATTTTACCTGTCATAAAGTTGATACTTCGCGCCGTGATGTCGCCTGATGCACGGTGGAAATCATCGACATCATAACCAATCAGTTTAAATGCACGGTCTTGGTATCGGAAGGTATACGCGTGATTGGTCACATACCACGAACCACAGCTTAACCAGTAGTGCAGATGAATTTTGAGCATACCTTTTTGAATGCTTAACGCTTCAGTCTCACCGAGTGGATCAGCGAGGCAAGGGGACTCTATGTCACCTTCTGTCGGCAAAGTAGTATTAGTCGCCGCAAGTTGATAACCATGCGTTTGCTTCAATAAAACCAAAAGCTTTCGTTCATTGATATTGAGGACATCACTCCCTAAACGATCATTTTTAACAATATGTTCAGGATTGGTGTCTTCAATAATCAGGGCAATATCCGCTTGACCATCTTGGTTTAAATCGCCTTGGACTTTTTCTAAAATCTTCCAGTTTTTTGGCACAAAAGATTGGTAGCTTGTTTTGAGAGTCGGTTTTGCCTCTGCTTTGGCCCAAGCATTGCTTGTGAGTGTTATGAAAAATAGGGTGTTGAGTATGAGTGTTGGTCTGATCCATTTTTGCATGGGCATCGTTTCCTCTCATTTTTATATGGTTATAGATATTTGAAGATGGATATTATTGAGTGTATCAAAGAGTATGGCGGAATGTCCCTACAAGCTAAGTCAGCATAAAATACTGACTTTATATTGAAATAAATAAAAAAGGACTCCGAAGAATCCTTTTTATCGCTTAAAACAGATTAAGAGATTATTTAAAGAAATAACCTGTTTCTGGTGAGCTTGCATTGGCCATACGTTTGCGAGGCATACGACCTGCGAGGAACGCTTCTCGACCCGCTTCAACTGCTTTTTTCATAGCAGAAGCCATTAAAATTGGCTGCTGAGCGACAGCAATCGCGGTATTCATCAACACGCCATCACAGCCGAGTTCCATGGCAATGGCTGCATCGCTTGCCGTTCCCACACCAGCATCCACCAATACTGGCACTTTGGCATTTTCTTTAATAATAGAAATCGTGTGTGGATTCAAAATTCCTAGACCAGAACCAATCAAACTGCCTAAAGGCATGATGGCAACGCAGCCCATGCTTTCAAGTTCTTGTGCCACAATTGGGTCATCCGAGGTATAGACCATGATTTCAAAACCATCGTCAATCAAGGTACGTGCCGCTTTCAATGTTTCGGTAATGTTTGGATATAGTGTTTTTTCATCGCCTAATACTTCAAGCTTGACCAAGTTATGACCGTCTAATAATTCACGCGCCAACATACAGGTACGCACGGCACTATTGGCATCAAAGCAGCCTGCTGTATTCGGGAGAATGGTGTATTTTTCAGGTGGGACCACGGACAATAAGTTTGGTTGGTCGGGGTGTTGACCAATATTGACGCGACGAATCGCAACCGTCACGATTTCTGCGCCACTGGCTTGGATGGCTAAATCGGTTTCTTGCAGGTCTTTATATTTACCTGTGCCCACCAGTAGACGAGATTGAAATGATCTAGAACCAATGATGAGAGGGCTGTCTTGCATGTGAACTCCGTATTAACCGCCACCGACGGCATGAATAATTTCAATTCGATCCATTGCACAAATTGGGGTGTATTCCAATTTACTTTTACTAATAATGTTTTCATTTTGCTCAACAGCAAAACGTTTGCCTTCAAGTGCAAAGGTTTGCACCAGTTCAAGCAGGTTTTTACATTCGGTGTGCTGTAGTTCGCCGTTTAAATAAATCTGCATCGTGCTCATCCCTAGTTGTTTACTTGGCATATTTCATGGCATTCCATGCCAGAACCAACCAACCTGCAATCATCAATGCCCCACCAATCGGGGTAATCGCACCTAGGCCACGCGGTAAGCCCAATGCCATGACATACAGGGAACCACAGAAAAAGAAGATGCCGACTTGAATCAGTAAAAAGCTGGTTTTGATGGGAAGTTGAGGAATAACTTTGGCCAAAATACCAAGCGCCAGTAAACCAAGCGCATGATAAAAAAAGTAATCAGTTGCAGTTTGCCACCAAGCCAATTGGGCTTCAGTAGCACGTGCTTTGAGACCATGTGCACCAAAGGCACCTAATATAACGGCAAACGCTAAATTCAGAGCTGAAATCGCAATCCACATATGCAATGCTTTACTTATATCACTGTGCGCAACAAAGTAGCATATTTTGAAGAAAGGTTAAAAGACAAAAAGCCTCATTTATTGGTAAAAAGAAAAGGGCATTTCGCCCTTTTCTGTATTGGTATCATCTTAGTTCGATGACATCGCCACTTTAATTTTTTCCATGGCATTTTTTTCAAGCTGACGAATACGTTCGGCCGAAACATTATATTCAGCAGCTAGTTCGTGCAGCGTCGATTTTTCATCATCTAACCAACGGCGCTGTAAAATATTACGCGAACGGTCATCAAGCTGTTCCATCGCATCATGCAAAGCATTGGTGCTCTGTTCTTCGTAATCTTCTTCTTCAGCCAAACGCGCTGGGTCATAGCGGTTATCTTCAAGATAGAGCGCAGGTGCAACATGGGTTGAACCTTCATCGTCATCATCGCCTTGAGCTTCAAACGCTGCATCATAAGCAGTTAAACGACCTTCCATTTCTAACACCTGTTCAGGTGTTACATTGAGGTCATTCGCAATCGATTGTGCTTCTTTTAACGTGAGCTTTTTAGACGATTTTTTTAGACTGCGCAAATTAAAGAACAGTTTACGCTGTGCTTTAGTGGTCGCAATTTTGACAATACGCCAGTTACGAATCACATATTCGTGAATTTCTGCTTTAATCCAGTGTACCGCAAAAGAGACCAAGCGTACGCCCATGTTTGGGTCGAAGCGTTTAACGGCTTTCATTAAGCCCAAGTTACCTTCTTGAATGAGGTCACCTTGAGGTAAGCCGTAGCCTGCATAACTGCGGGCAATATGAACCACAAAACGCAGATGCGACATGACTAGAAGTTTAGCAGCATCGAGGTCTTGGTCATAATAGTAGCGTTCAGCTAACTCTTTTTCTTGTTCCGCTGTCAAAATCGGGATTTGGTTGACAGTACTAATATAAGCGCCCAAGTTTACACCTGGTGCCGATAATGACAGGGGCATCAATTGATTGCTGCTGTCACTCATGTGTTCTCCTTAGGGATTTCATTTTTACCCAACAATTGAATTTATCTTAATCCAATCTTCCACTGAATAACGGAAAATTGGGTATAGAAATGTAAACTTTTATGCAAATGTGAATAGACTTAGTGTAATTGAAAAGAATTAAGATTCAATGAAGTAGTGAAATTCATGCTCATTAATTTGTTTCAAAACGCAAGTTAAATGATGGATTTCGCAATAACGCGTGATATCGATCTGACTGTGCGGATCAGACGATTTTAATAGAAAATGCTGCGCCGGACTCTTCTTAAGTGCGCGTTTAAGCAACAACAGAGGCATAGGACATGGTTGCCCCATTGCATCAATAATGTTGGTATTTTGTTCGATATCACTCATATAGCTTAGTAAGGCTTCACAACATTTAGGTGGGTAGAAATATTAGCAAATTCAGTGCCAAAACCCAAATATTTCATGTGTTATAGGCCTATAGTCGCTATATCCAAAATTACAAATAACTAGTTAAAAAATATGCTGAATTAAAAAGACGATTAATCAAAAAAAAGGGTATGAATTGTTTTTAACCCATGTTAAGCTCGTCGCGTACTGGGATTTAACACAACCATAAATTGTTTTAAATCCTATTTTACAAATGGATGTAACCGGGATTTTGTTAATAGTTATACAGAATGATTACAAGCTTAGAAATAATAAATATTTTTAAACCTTGTTTGGTCTGCTGTTTGCAACACCGGGTGGTCCTTCTTTTAGATACAATGAGGATTAACTTATGACAGCTCGTGAACAAGGCGTAGTTAAATGGTTCAACGACACTAAAGGCTTCGGCTTTATCCAACGCAATGGCGGCGACGATGTATTCGTTCACTTCCGTGCAATCCAAGGCGACGGCCACCGTTCACTACGTGACGGCCAACGCGTTGAATTCAGCGTTGTAAAAGGTCAAAAAGGCTTCCAAGCTGAAGAAGTACAACCTTTAGACTAATTGTCTGAACGTACTTTAAAACGCCCCAATGTAAATTGGGGCGTTTTTGTTTATACTACAGATCAATTTTCGTGATTTTTCGTCAGAGCGCACTTATATGTCATCAGGTTTTGAAACCTTAAATTTACATCCTCAACTTAAACGAGCTATTGATGCTTTAGGTTTTAAGGATATGACGCCTATTCAGCAAAAGGTTTTAAAATTCACTTTGGCGGGACACGATGCAATTGGTCGTGCGCAAACAGGGACTGGTAAAACAGCGGCATTTTTGGTGAGCGTGATTAACGACTTGCTGAACAACCCAATTCAAGAGCAGCGCTACCGCGGTGAACCTCGCGCCTTGATTTTAGCACCGACTCGAGAACTTGCACTGCAAATTGAAAGCGATGCGAAAGAACTCACAAAATTCTCAGATTTACATGTCGTGACGCTTTTAGGCGGCGTTGACTTTGATAAACAAAAAGCACAACTCGATAAAAAACCTGTCGATATTATGGTGGCGACGCCAGGTCGTCTGATTGACTTTGTTGAGCAAAAAGAAGTTTGGCTCGACCAGATTGAGTTTTTAGTGATTGATGAAGCCGATCGCTTATTGGATATGGGCTTTATTCCTTCAGTCAAACGCATTGTTCGTTTCTCACCGCGTAAGGAACAGCGTCAGACTCTGATGTTCTCTGCAACGTTTAGTTACGATGTTTTAAACCTTGCGCAGCAGTGGTTGTTTGAACCTGTAACTGTTGAAATTGAGCCAGAGAAGAAGACCAATGCGGACGTTGAACAACGTGTCTACATGGTCGCAAAGTCTGATAAATATAAATTGCTACAAGACATTCTGCGTGATGAGCCCATTGAAAAAGTGATGATTTTCGCAAATCGTCGCGATCAAGTGCGTAAACTCTATGACAACTTAAAGCGTGATGGCTATAAAGTGGTGATGTTGTCAGGTGAAATCGCACAAGACAAACGTTTGAAAATGCTGGATCAATTTAAAAATGGTCAACATAACATCATGATTGCAACCGATGTTGCAGGTCGTGGTATCCATGTGGATGGTGTATCGCATGTGGTGAATTTCACCTTACCTGAACAGTCGGATGACTATGTACACCGTATTGGTCGTACAGGTCGTGCAGGTACGCGTGGTGTGAGTATTAGTTTCTTATCTGAAGATGATGCATTCTATCTACCAGAAATTGAAAAAGCCATTGGGCAAAAACTACCACTGACACGTTTAGAAGGTTATTGCTAATCGTTTGACGTGATTGGTGTAAAAAAACCGCTCAGATGAGCGGTTTTTTTGATGGTATCTTTATTTTGCTTTACACGAAAAAGTCAGGATTGTTTGATAGTCACTGTCTTGGTTAATGCCTGAGTTTGTACCCGAAATAGAACCCAGTACTGAAGCGGCTGCTTGGATCATTTTTCCAGTTTCATCGCTCACCACGCCTTTTAAAGCGCCTTGATATTCGGTTTTTTCATCACTCACAATCGCCGTTGCTTTAGAGCCACACGTTTTAGCTGCTGCTTCAATGGCGTTGTTTTTTGCAATCAATGCAGTTTTACCAATACCCGTAACTTCGTATTGATTGTCAGCTTTTTGGATCGCTAAAGAGTTGCTTGGTGTCGATGCGCAAGCGCTTAGAAGTAGTGTTAGTGCTGCTGCTCCAGCAATAGCGATATTCTTTTTCATTTCATACCCCAGTCATGTTTTATTAAATCATTGTTTATTGGAACATAGCTTGTAGGATGAATCATGTAAGAAATGTATGAAAAATGCAGTCTTATCGAACAGTTTGAAAAGTGCTCAAAATTTTAAAATTAGTTTTGCCGAAACTCGGTATTTCATACTGAAGCCCTAGAGCAAACTTTTCAGAGTGTGCTACTCTAAAACGTATTGTTTAATTTGAAAGATTAAGAGCCTAATGACGGAACTCGCGGTAGATATCGTTCACCAGAATATGCATCAACGTCAATCGATTGGCCATTTGGTCGAGCCTGCTCCCAATGCAGAACAATTAGAGCGGGCATTTCAAGCCGCATTGACTGCACCAGATCATCATCGTTTAAAGCCGACACGTTTTATCGTAATTGCTGAAGATCAACGTGAGGCATTTGGTGAGTTATTGTCACAAGCCTTGGCTGATTTGGGTGAGACTGAGTCAGCACAGTTAGAGCGTGTTAAAAATCATCCTTTTCGTGCCCCATTACTGGTTTTGGCACTGACTAAATTTCAATCGCATCCGAAAGTCCCTAATTTTGAGCAGACTTTAAGTAGTGGGGCGGCTATTCAGAATTTTATTTTGTCCTTACAAGCTCAAGGTTTTTCGAGCATGTGGCGTAGTGGGGCAGTGGTGGAATCGGTGCATTTCAAACAGGTTCTAGGCCTCAGCGCAGATGATTTGATCTCAGGTATTTTATATATTGGTACGGCAGTTAAAGCGATTCCGCCACGTGCTGAAATTCAAACCCAAGATTATGTAAGTTATTGGAATCAATAGTTCCATTTTAGGATATAAAAATAATGTCAGAGTTAAAGTTTTCAGATTTGGTTGAACCTGTAGCAGTAGATCAAAAAACGGCACTTCGTATTACAGTTTTGGGTGGTGGTAGTTTTGGGACGGCCATGGCGAATACCGCGGTTCGTAATGGCTGCGATACCATGATTTGGATTCGTGATGAAGCCGTTGCAGCTGATATCAATGCGACGCACGTAAATAAACGCTATTTGCCCGATTTTAAACTTGAAGATGGTTTACGTGCAGTTTCAAATATAGAAGAGGCTGTTCGTGATCGCGACATTATTTTGGTGGCGATTCCGAGTCATTCTTTCCGTGATGTACTCAAACAAATTAAACCGTTTATTACTTCGCAAGCAGTGGTGTCTTTGACCAAGGGTATTGAAGCGAATACTTTTAGTTTTATGAGTGATATTATTCGCTCAGAGCTACCAGAAGTGCCTTATGGTGTGTTATCTGGGCCAAACTTAGCCAAGGAAATTGTGGCAGGACAACCAGCTGGGACGGTCATTGCAAGCCAGTCTGACTTAGTGCGTTATGCGGTACAACAAGCTTTGCATAGTGCCTTGTTCCGTGTTTTCGCCAGTGATGACGTGCATGGTGTAGAACTCGGCGGTGCACTTAAAAACATTTATGCGGTTGCGATGGGAATGGCTGCTGCATACAAAGTCGGTGAAAATACCAAGAGTATGATTTTGACCCGTGCTTTGGCGGAAATGAGTCGTTTTGCTGTGAAGTTGGGGGCAAATCCACTTACCTTCTTAGGATTGTCTGGTGTCGGAGATTTATTCGCAACGTGTAGCAGTCCACTCAGTCGCAACTATCAAGTTGGTTTTGCATTGGGTCAAGGTAAGAGCTTGGAACAGGCAACCACTGAATTGGGGCAAACAGCAGAAGGCATTAACACGATTGTGCAAGTCAAAGCACGTTCTGAAGAGCTGGATGTGTATATGCCGATTACCAGTGCGTTATACAGTGTTATTTTTGAAAATGCGCCGCCAATGACAATAGCATTATCCCTAATGAAAAATGGACACCGCAGTGATGTGGAGTTTGTTTTGCCGCATCATGAGGTTTAAAGTCACTTAAAAAACGAAATAAAATGAGCGTTTAAGTGGGTAGAATGACTGAATTGTCATAAAAATTAATTAAAATAATCAGGATTTGAATAAGGATTTTTTATGCAACTGACTTTGGTACGTCATGGTGAAGCTGCGCCACCGATCATGGGGAATGACACTAAACGCCCACTCACCGAACATGGGCATGCACAGGCAGAGCAAACTGCTGACTTTTTAAAGTCACGTATCCAACCTGATGTCTTTGTGGTTAGCCCATTGCTGCGTGCACAAGAAACATTGGCACACATTAAACAGCACTTTGCGGATGTACCTGTTGTAATCTGCAATACCATTAAGCCAGATGATGATGCAAAAGCGGCTGTGGAATGGTTATCACATTTGCCGTATGAGTCTATTGTAGTGGTGTGTCATATGAATGTGGTGGCACATATGGCCTCGATTTTGGTGACAGAATCTTTCAATCCTTATGCTTTGGCTGAAGCACGGATTTATGAGCAAGCAGTTATCGCGGAAGGCTTGTCGACACAAACAAAAGCATTTATACCTAGCATATAAAAACCAATTAAAACGGCAGAATATAATACATGTTGCAAATTTGGATGCCCGAAGCCGATGGAACATGGCACTGGTCTATAGGAGAAAGATGGCAATCTGCTCATACACTTGAGCAATTGATCCAAGATATACAAGCGCATCATGGTGAGGAAGCAACTGTTTTTTTTCCAAGCCGTGATGTGCAAATTATTCAGCAAAATATGCCTAAGGCCCAATACAAGCAGTTGGGGGCTGAAGGTGTGAAGTATTTGCTGGAAGAATATACATTGAGCTCAATTGAACAGATGAAAGTATTACATCACTTTCAAGCGCCTGAGCAACTCACTGTTCTGGGTATTTCAAAGCATCGTTTAGAGACTTTACAGCATGCTTTGAGTTTGATTCCTGTGAAGCTGGTCAGTCTATTGCCTGATTTTCTGATTTTGCCTGTACCTGACGCAGAACAGGTAATCTTGGGCTATGTTGAAGAACGGCTCCTGTTTCGCTCTAATGCTTGGTTGGGCGGATCAATTGATGATCTTGCTGTATTTTTAGATTATCAAGCAGCCAATCAAAAATATAAAATTTGTAACTTTAGTGCTTCGCACATGCATAGCTTAAACGCCAGTGTGACGCAGGAGCAGCTTGAGTCTTTCCATTATGAATGGACGGCATTGCCAAGAGCAAAACAACATCCATGGAATCTTTTGCCTAAGGTGAAAGAGCAACATGTTTCAACGGGCTATTGGAAAGCCTGTGCAGCGGTATTGGCTGCATTGATTGTGACGCAATTGACCTATGATGCGACGCGTTGGTATCAAAATAAAAAGCTTGCAGAGCAAGTGGCTGTTCAGGCGGTCGACCAATTTAAATATTGGTTTGGTGCGAATTATCCTGTGAGCGAGCAAACCCTGCGAAGCCAGTTTGAATATCAACTGAATATGAATAAACAAGCTGATGCTCAAGCTTTATCTTTATTGAGTCGCGTTGGCCCTGTGCTCATGCAACAGCAAATTGTGGCGAATCAGGTGGTGTATGAAGCAAATAGCCTAAATATGCAACTTAAAGCCAATTCGGCAGAGGCTTTACAGACACTCACTCAGCAACTTAATCAACAAGGTTTTCAGGTTGAATTAGGCAATATTCAGCCGACCACGGGTGGGGCAATAGGAATGGTGAAAATACAATAATGAAAGCCATACAAAATTTACAAACTGTTTTGGATCAGCGTTTAGAGCTGATCGGTGCTTATTTTGACCGTCTTACACCGCGTGACCGTATATTGGCTATTTTCTTGGTTATTTTCGTCTTGGTGAGCTCGATAGGGGCTGCACTTTGGTATACCCATGCTGCGGCAGAAAAACAGCAAAAACGCGTGAATCAGCTCAAAGAAACCATGACATGGATGCAGAGCAATGCAGTCACCATGAAATCGAGCTCAGATGGTCAACTAACCCCAATGGAGCAGATCCAACGTATTGCACAGCAGCAAGGTTTGTCGGTTGCTTCGCAGCAGAATGCTGAACAAATTCAGTTGGTGGTAAGCCACGCAAACTATGTGGTGTTGGCCAACTTTTTGACCCAACTGACGCAAAATGGTTTGAGTATTGAAAAAATGGAGTTGGTCTCAGATGCAGGGCAGATTAAATTATCGGCTAGCGTGAAATAATCGCTAAAAATAAAGCCAGACGAAGCATGGTGTTTTAGCGAGGCTATGCCTATAATATGGCGACTTAAAAAGCAGTAGACTTTTACAGATATGTTGTATTCTCTTGCCCGCCCTTTGTTGTTTACTTTAGCACCAGAGCGTGCACATGAGCTAACACTATCGCTATTGAAATCAACGTATAAGCTAGGCTTAATGCGTCAAAATATAGCGGCTAAACCGGTGACATGTATGGGCATCGAGTTCCCCAATCCTGTAGGTTTGGCTGCTGGTCTAGATAAAAATGGTGCTTATATTGACGCACTGGCAGGTCTAGGGTTTGGTTTTATTGAAATTGGAACCATTACTCCGCGTCCACAGCAAGGTAATCCTCTACCGCGTTTATTCCGTATTCCACAAGCTAAAGCCATTATTAACCGTATGGGTTTTAACAACGCTGGTGTGGATCAACTGATTGAAAATGTCAAAGCGGCCAAGTTCAAAGGGGTTTTAGGGATTAATATCGGCAAAAATGCGGATACCCCAGTCGAAAAGGCAGTAGATGACTATCTCATTTGTTTAGAAAAAGTCTATAACTATGCGTCTTATATTACCGTTAACATTTCTTCTCCAAATACTAAAAACCTGCGTAGTTTGCAAAGTGGTGATGCTTTAACCGAGCTGCTAGAGACGCTGAAAAAACGTCAGTTAGAGTTGGCTGAAGAGCAGCAGCACTATGTACCCTTGGTGCTGAAAGTTGCGCCAGATTTGGAAGCGGAAGATATTCAATTTATTGCGAAACAACTGCTTCAGTTTAAGATTGATGGGTTAATTGTGACCAATACGACTTTGTCTCGTGAAGGGGTGGAAAACTTACCTTTTGGTGACGAAGCGGGTGGTTTATCTGGTGCACCTGTGTTTGAGAAAAGTACAGCGTGTTTAAAAGCCTTTGCTGAGGTTTTAAACGGTCAGATTCCTTTGATTGGTGTGGGTGGGATTTTGTCGGGTGAGCAGGCGCTTGCAAAACAAAATGCAGGGGCAAACCTTGTACAAGTTTATAGTGGCCTCATCTATACAGGACCAACCTTAATTCAACACTGCGTCTCTGCAATGAAAACAACATGAATGCCATTGATATCTTCATATTGATTGTATTGCTCATTGGAGGGCTCAACGGTTTGCGTCAAGGATTTGTTAAAGCCTTTGCGAACTTGATAGGATGGATTTTAGCGCTGATTGTTGGTGCTAAATTTGCAAGCGTCCTAGCACCTTCGATGGTCTCACTCAGTGAAGATCCAGTGGTTCAAAAAATTGCAGCTTTTGCATTTATTGTATTGGTTATTGTGGTTTTGACGTGGATTGTCACGGCATTACTGAATAACATATTGAAGAGTTTAAAACTCGGGCCTTTGAATCGATTAGCCGGCGGTGCTTTTGGTTCATTAAAAGGGTTGTTAATTGTTCTGATTACGATGCAAGGTGTGGGTTCTTGGGTTGAAAGCTCTCCATATTGGAGACAATCCAAGTTTGTCCAAACACTTTTGCCTTACGCGCCTTGGGCGATGGAGCTTTCTAAAGAGGCTGCAAGCGAGGCGATGTCACATATCAAGTCTAAAGATACACATGTATCTTCAGATTCTTCACCGAAAATTTCCTCGAAAAATGCTGAGGGACAGGGTGAGTCAACAAATAATCCTTTTTATTAATCCTAGCTTGTCTGCGAGGTTGCTATGTGTGGAGTAGTTGGTATAGCTGGTAAATCAGCTGTTAACCAAATGTTGTTTGATGCATTAACGATGTTACAACATCGTGGGCAAGATGCAGCTGGGATAGTAACATGCCACGAAGGTCGTTTATTCTTACGTAAAGACAATGGCATGGTTCGTGATGTGTTCCACACTCGCCATATGCGTGCATTACAAGGTAATTACGGTATTGGCCATGTGCGTTATCCTACAGCGGGTTCATCGAGCAGCGCTGAAGCGCAGCCCTTCTATGTGAACTCACCTTACGGGATCACGTTAGCGCATAATGGTAACTTAACCAATGCTGAAGAAATTCATGACGATCTGTTCAAAACAGACTTACGTCATATGAATACGGATTCAGACTCAGAAGTACTGTTAAACGTATTTGCGCATGAGTTGCAAAAACGTGGCAAATTGATGCCTACAGCAGACGATATCTTCCATGTGGTTAGTAAAGTACATGAGCGCTGTAAAGGTGGTTATGCCGTGGTTGCAATGCTTACTGGGCATGGCTTAGTGGGTTTCCGTGATCCAAATGGTATTCGTCCACTGATTTACGGTTCGCGTGAAACTGATGCAGGTATGGAATATATCATTGCATCTGAGTCTGTCGCTATTACGGCACTCGGCTTTAAAGTTGAGCGTGATATTGCGCCGGGTGAAGCGATCTTTATTGACTCACAAGGGCAGATGTTTACCAAGCAGTGTGCTGAAGCGCCTGAATACCGCCCATGTATTTTTGAATATGTTTACTTTGCGCGTCCAGATGCGATTATTGATGGCATTTCAGTCTACAAAGCACGTTTAAAAATGGGCGAAAAGCTTGCTCAAAAAATCTTGACGGAGTGGAGTGAGGAGCATGATATCGATGTCGTGATCCCAATTCCAGATACCTCGCGTACCTCTGCACTTGAACTGGCAAATATGTTGGGCGTAAAGTTCCGTGAAGGCTTTATGAAGAACCGCTACATCGGCCGTACCTTCATTATGCCGGGTCAGCAATTACGTAAAAAATCAGTACGTCAAAAGTTGAACCCTGTTGAACTTGAGTTCCAAGGTAAAAATGTACTTTTGGTGGATGACTCGATTGTGCGTGGTACTACGTGTAATGAAATTATCCAAATGGCACGTGATGCGGGTGCGAAAAAAGTATTCTTTGCTTCTGCTGCGCCGATGGTGAAATATCCAAACGTGTATGGCATTGATATGCCAGCAAAAGAAGAGTTGATTGCATCTGAGCGTACAGTTGAAGAAATTCGTGAAATTATTGGTGCAGATCGTCTAATTTTCCAAGATTTGGAAGACTTAAAAGCAGCTGTGCGCACCAGCAAAGTGCCAGATTTACAAGAGTTTGATTGCTCGGTATTTGATGGTAAATATGTTGCTGGTGGTATCGATGAAGCTTATTTAGATGAATTACAGGCGAAACGTCGTGAAACATCGAAAAAGAAAGACAGCTATATTGATGTCAACATTGATGCTGCTTCCGTTGATTTGACGGGTGTAAAAGAAGTCTAATTGATTTAGATTTGAGAAAAGCGGGAGTTTCCCGCTTTTTTCATTTATGATGGATTGATTCAAACAATGTAAGAAAAGGGATTTACATTGAAGGGTGTAAGTTATTCAATCATAAAGAATAAAAATATGTTGTGGTCTGCCAGTATCTGCTTGCTTGCGGTACTTTTGTCGCTATTTATTTTAAATACTGTGGCTGGACTGCTGGTTTTTTATTTTGATTCGAGTCAAAGCATTTTTTGGCATAGCTTGAGTATTTATATCATTGGTTTATTGCTCTTGGTGATGAGTTATTCCGTGGTATATGAGCTGTATGTGTTCCGTTCAGGCGGACACAGTCTGGCCAAGCAACTGCGTGCACGACGTTTAAGTTTGATTGAAAGTACACCAGAAGAAAGTATTGCGCTGAAAATTACAGAAAAACTAGCTGATACTTTTTTAATTGAAACACCTGCTGTGTATGTTTTGCCCGATGAAGTGGGGGTAAATGCTTTAACCGCTGGTTTTGATCCCAAAGATATTGCGATTATTTTAACGTGGGGCGCCCTGCAAAACCTCGATGAACTTGAGCTGACGGGGTTATTGAATCATGAGTTTAATCAAATTTTATCGGGTGAGACCGCTGAAAATACACGGTTAAAAATTTTATATAGTGCTCTCACCACCTTTAGTCAGTGGGGCAGTAAAATTGCTAAATTGGGATTTTCAACCCATCATAAAAAGTCGCAAAGTTTTGAAACCACTTTTGTCGCAACAGGTGGTGTGATCTGGCTGATTGGTAGTTTGGGGGTGCTGGTTACCCGCTGCATTAAGTTTCTGACGTTGGGGGGGCGTACTTTAAAAAATGATATGAAAACACGTCGCCTGATGCAAAATGATGCCAATATTCAAACCTTGATGCGTATCTATGTGCATCACGCAGGTTCGCAAATTCACAGTGAATATTCTGAGTCGATTGCACACATGTGTTTTGCCAACTCATTAAGTGCACAAAGTTGGATGAATATTCATCCAAGTATTGAAGAACGTATTTATGAAATGAATCCGAATTTGGTTCAAGAGATACAGTTGGAAAATCTACAAAAACTGCGCAACCGTCCGTTATTTGGTTTGTTTCGTTCCTTAGAAGAGCAGTACGCGGATTTTCAAGCCCCTTGGACTTCACCGCAGCCTTTGCCCTTATTACGACTGTCTCCGATTAGTTTTGCCATTAAAGATGCAATTAAACCGCTTAACCCTGAAGTACGTGCGCATATTGAACGTCCAGAGCTAATTCAGCGTGCTTTACAGACCGCAACAGGTTCACGCGAGCTGATGGTCGCGATTTTGATGATTCGGCAATTCCGTGAGTTTATTCCTGCTGAGGCTGAAGTCAGCCGTGCCATTGTTGATTCATTGTTAAACTTAGATGGTCGTGTTCATATTTCAATTTTCCATGAGGCATGCCGAAATATTGGTGGCATGCCAGCGACAATTGCACGCCAGTTTTTATTAAAGTTGGCGAGGATTATTCAAGAAGACGGTGAAATTGGACTGTTGGATGCACTGCTACTTGAACGGGTCAAGTTTGAGTTGAATTTGTTGCCTGTACATACACCTGCGGCCCTAGATGAAGTTAAACCGCAGATTGTGCGTTTAATTGATGCTTTGTTGCATGTGCAACAAATCAATAGTGAAACACAGCTGGAAGTACGAGAGAAAATCTTGCGTCGAGTTTTAACTGTGCAAGAGTTGGAGCAGTATGCGGAAATTTCAGATGAGCCGATTGATTTGGCTGAAATTTTAAATGATATGGCAGGGTTGCTGCTGCGAGATCGTTTGAGTATTTTGGGAGTGGCTGAAATTTGTTTATGGAATGACCGCATTATTACTCAAGATGAGCAGGATGTTCTGGAGTTGCTCTATTGGCGTCTCGGTTTTGACAGTGAAGAGATTGTTGAACAAATGCAAAAGAAGAATCGCTTGATGATTGTTTAATTGAGGGTTTAATGCGTTCTTAGTATTTGCATACTGTCTATGCGAATATAATGTGAAAAGAACAGCATCTCTAGGCATTTCTCGATAGAATATGCACTGAATTAAGTGTGAAGGTATAAGATGATCGGGCATCAGCGTGAGGTTTTGGCGAGTTTAGGAATTGATTTGTGGGTTCCTGATTTTTTGCCGTCTCAACAAAATGTAGCCACATCGATCTGGCGAGATCAAAACGCGACTGAGATTATTTCTGAAATTGTGCGACCTCAGTCTCAGCCCGAAGCCAAAAGCATTCCTGAACATCCACCTGTAAAGAATAAGCTTCCACATCCAGCGCCTCTTGCTGAAATTGCAACACAACCGATTGAACAAGAAACTGTTACAGCATTAAAAGAAGAGATTGTCCGAGAGGCCATCCATGTTGAGGCTTTTCAGTTGCAAGCTGTTGCCTTGGAGCACTGCGCCTTGGTCATTGAAGCGACACAATTGAGCTTGGAGCAGCAGCAGCTGTGGCAAAATATTGTGCAAGCCTTACCAGCGCAAAAGTATGCGCTGACTTGGCCTTTTCCTTTGTTGAACTTACAAGATGGGCGCGGTGTCCAGAGTTATATTCAAGGTTTCTTTGATGGTTTAAGTCAGGGTAAAACTGTTACTGCATTGGGCTCTATACCAAATGCTAATGGTATAAAAGTCACACAAGCAGCAAGCTTACAAGAAATGCTTGATCAGCCATTACTTAAAAAAGCCCTGTGGCACATGATGCGAGCAAAACAACAAAATATGGAATAGGTATGAAGCAGAAAGTCGTTGTTTTTAGTCAAATAGATGCAGAAGTATTACAGCGCCTAGAGCAGCGTTATCACGTGGTGGTCATCAACCCGAAAGCAGGTGATGTAAATACGCAAATCCGCGAGCAAGTTGCGGATGCGGATGCCATGATTGGTGCAGGGCGTTTACTGAATCAAAACAACCTAGAAACGGCGAAACAGCTCAAAATTATATCTAGTGTCAGTGTTGGCTATGACAACTATGATTTGAACTACTTAAACCAAGCAAAAATTTGGCTCAGTCACACCCCTCATGTGCTAACTGAAACGACTGCCGATTTGGCCTTTACTTTGTTGATGAGTGCGGCACGTCAAGTGCCTTATTTAGATCAATGGACCAAAACAGGTCAGTGGTCGCGTACTGTCGGGCAGGCACAATTTGGTCAGGAAATATTTGGTCAAACATTAGGTATTATAGGCTTAGGAAATATTGGTGCGGCAATTGCGCGACGGGGTTTTCATGGTTTCAATATGAATATTTTGTATCACGGGCGCCGAGAAAAATTAGAATTGGCACAACCCCTAAATGCACGTTTTTGCGAATTAGATGAGCTGTTACAGCAATCAGACTTCATTGTTGTGGCGGTTGATCTAAACGCGCATACGCAGCATTTGATTGATGCAGAAGCCTTTAAGAAAATGCAATCTCATGCTGTTTTTGTAAATATTTCGCGTGGTGCCGTGGTGGATGAGCAGGCACTTATTCAGGCCCTGGAGCAAAAGCAAATTTTTGCAGCTGGGCTGGATGTTTATGAGAAAGAACCCTTGCAAGATTCAGTGCTGTTTCAGCTGCATAATGTGGTGACGTTGCCGCATATTGGTTCTGCAACGTCTGTAACACGTAAAAAAATGGCTGAGTTGGCTTACCAAAACTTGGTGAAAGCATTGGAAGGTGGTCAACCTCAATATGTGGTGAATCCTGAATTTAGATAAAAATTTGATAACACTTCATTGCATTTTCATTCAATTATCAATGTTATATTCATTCGATTCCTTTAAATAAAGTCGGGGTGAGGGTTGAAGCGTTTTCTGTGTGCGTGCAGTTTAAGTCTTATTTCGACTGTTGGTTTTGCAGAAGGTCAATTTCTTACGAATGCCCCACAGTTTAATGTGCCTGAGATTGGTTCGGGTATAGGTTTTATTGATCAATATAACGAGCGCTATATTGGTGAAAAAGTTTATCGTGAAGTACAGCGTCAGCTACCTGTTACGCAAAATCCGTGGCTAGAAGATCAACTGATGAATGCTTTTTCAAGCATTTTGAGTCAAACCCAACTTGGTCAACCCATAGGTCTGGTGGTCATTAATGACCCGCAAATTAATGCCTTTGCAGTTCCGGGTGGTTTGTTTGCATTAAACGCTGGTTTGATTACCAATGCCAGTAATATGGATGAAGTTGCTGGTGTAATGGCGCACGAAATTGCGCACGTCACACAGCGCCACTACAGTCGTTCGCAAGAGGCGTTTAAGGGGCAGGGATTACTCGCGCTGGCAGGGATTTTGTTTGGTGCTTTGGTTGCATCTCAAGCCGATGGTGATGTCGGTTCAGCGGTCATGGTTGGTACCCAAGCCGCACTCATGGACAAGCAGTTGTCTTATAGTCGTAACCAAGAGCGTGAAGCTGACCGTATAGGGATGCATTATATGTATAGCGCTGGTTATAACCCGCAGAGTATGGCTGATTTTTTTGAAGTGATGCACCGTGCAACCAGCCGAGTGAGTTTTTTACCTGACTTTTGGTTTACACACCCACTCACGACTGAGCGAATGAGTGAGGCAAGGCTTAGAGCGAATCAGTTGCCTAAAGTGAAATCTACTTGGCGTGATGAAGACTTTGAGATCTTGAAGCTGTATACCATGGTGATCTCGAATCAGGCGACAGAACAGCAACTACAGATGTTGGTGAGTCGTAACAGCTATGCAGCACAACTGGCTTTGGCCAGTTTTTACCTTAAACAAGGTGACTATAAGCTTGCTCAACAAGTCTTAGATCAGGCCAAGTCACATCAGAAATTACATAACCTGCAGACCTTGATTCAAACTGATATTTTGCTTGGACAAAATCGTGTGAATGAAGCCCTTGCTGTTATCCAATCACCTGCGAGCATCATGCCTGAAAATCGGGCTTTAAATTATAAATTGGCTGAAGTTTATATTCGTCAGAATCGACCTGAGCTTGCGCAGCCTGTACTCAATCGTTTTTTGAAAAATAATCCGCGTGATATGAATGCGTGGAGACTGATGCAGCAAGCTGCGAGTTTAGATAAAAAGTCGTCAATGCATACCATTAATGTTTTGCGCTATCGGGCTGAAGTGCAGTTCTGGTCGGGCTTTGAAGAAGAAGCGATTAAATCTTTATTGCATGCTCAGCGTTTAGCGAAAGATAATGAATCAATGTCAGCGACCATTAAAACGCGTTTAACCCAAATGCAAAAGGATCGACAATTTAGAGCTTAGGAAAGCGGTATTGCAAATAGAGGGATAAAACAGAGATGAGTCAGGATTTGTTTTAAAGCTGAGAATGAATAGATAAAATAGAAAGAAGAATAATAATTTTTATAGAAAGTAAAACTTTGAACTGCCTTTTTTAAGGTCAGTTCAACGTAATCGATTTAAAGATTTTTAAATTAAGCCAGTTTTGCTTTAATTTTTGCTGAAACTTGAGAAGGATCGGCGCGCCCGGCTATGAGCGGACGCAGAGAATTCATCACCTTACCCATATCTTTCATGCTAGTAGCTTCTTGCGCTGCAATCGTTTGCGCAATCATGGAATCAAGTTCTTCCTCAGTCATAGCTTCTGGTAGAAATTGAGATAAAACCTCAAGTTCGGCTTGTTCCTTACTAGCTAAATCTTCTCGACCAGCACCTTCAAAGGCTTTGATCGATTCTTTACGTTGTTTAATTTGTTTTTCAATGACCGCAAGAACTTGAGCGTCGTCAAGTTCTTTGCGCTCATCGACTTCGATTTGCTTAATTGCCGCCTGTAGACCACGAATTACCGTTAACTTATCCATTTCTTTAGCACGCATAGTGGCTTTCAAAACTTCAGTTATTTGGCTTTTTAAAGTAGTCATTATTTAGTCCAGGCAGTCAATCACAAATTAATCTTAGTAAAGGCGAGTAGTACGTACTGATTCACGCGCCAATTTCTTTTGGTAGCGTTTAACAGCAGCAGCTTTTTTGCGCTTACGTTCTTGAGTTGGTTTCTCGTAGAATTCGCGCTTACGAACGTCAGCTAAAACGCCCGCTTTTTCGCATGAACGTTTGAAACGACGGATAGCTACGTCTACTGGTTCGCCTTCTTTCAATTTAACTTGTGGCATGAAGAATCCTCATTAAGTTATGGATAAGATCTGGGCGACATTGCCCTGATCACAAGTGAAGGTCAGTATTTTACTCATTTACATCTCATACCACAAGTCTATAATGGTTCACGCAATAGATTTGATACAGGTTATAGGCAGTTTAATGATCGTTTTAGGCTTAGAAACATCTTGTGATGAAACAGGACTTGCCCTTTATGACAGCGAGTCGGGTTTACGTGGGCAAGTGCTGTACAGCCAAATTAAACTGCATGCAGAGTATGGTGGTGTGGTGCCGGAGTTGGCATCGCGTGACCATGTGCGTAAGCTGATTCCTTTAATGAATCAACTGCTTGAAGAAAGTGGTGTAAAAAAATCTGAAATTGATGCCGTGGCATATACGCGTGGCCCAGGTTTGATGGGCGCGCTGATGACAGGCGCGCTGTTTGGTCGAACTTTGGCCTTTGCTTTAAATAAACCTGCAATTGGTGTGCATCATATGGAAGGGCATATGTTGGCACCACTTTTATCGGAAACACCGCCAGAATTTCCTTTTGTAGCACTTTTGGTCTCAGGCGGACATTCTCAATTGATGGCTGCCTATGGGATTGGACAGTATGAATTATTGGGGGAGTCGATTGATGATGCTGCAGGTGAAGCCTTTGATAAGGTTGCGAAAATGATGGGGTTACCGTACCCAGGTGGCCCAAATATTTCAAAACTGGCTGAGCAAGGTGATCCGAATGCCTTTGCTTTCCCACGCCCAATGCTGCATCAAGGTTTGGAGTTTTCATTCAGTGGTTTAAAAACAGCCGTATCTGTGCAAATGAAAAAACTCGGTGACGAAAACCGTGATGCGGATATTGCAGCGAGTTTCCAAGAAGCCATTGTGGATACCTTGGTTAAAAAATCTGTGAAAGCGTTGAAGCAAACAGGTTTAAAACGCTTAGTGATCGCAGGTGGTGTCAGTGCCAATAAACGTTTACGTGAACGTTTGGAAGCAGATTTAACCAAGATTCGTGCTCAGGTTTACTATGCCGAACCTGCACTTTGTACGGACAATGGCGCTATGATTGCTTTTGCTGGTTATCAGCGCTTAAAAGCAGGGCAGCATGACGGTTTGGCTGTAACGACAACACCTCGCTGGCCAATGACTGAGTTGACCAATCCCAGTGAAGTCTAAGACTTTCATTTGATAAGCTTAAAGCCCGAATAAATGTTGGGTTTTTTTACATTTAGGTCTTTACCAAAGGGCTGTTAAAAACGCTCTGCTTAGACTTTAAAAATATTTTTTGACTCATTTAAATGTAGCTTAGCATCAAGTTAAAAGTATTTACCCATAGGGTTATCCATAGAAAATGTGGATAAGTATGGAATGTGTAATCTTAGATGACTCATGAAATGTTGAAACTATAAAAACTTATAAATTAAATTGGAAGTCTATTTTTTATTTGATTTTAAGTATTTGATTAATATGTTTAATTTAATAATTTCTGTAAGATTTTATGAGTGTTCATCAATAAGTGTAAAGCCACGAAGGCCAATTACAACACGTAATATGATTTAGCTTCCTGAGCTTAAGGATATTCTTTAGTTTTTATGAAAGGCAGATGTAGATTTCATTAAAAATATCTTGGTCGTATAAATCACAAAGCTATGACGGTCTGTCTTAGGAACTTTCATTACAACAATGGAAGTACATAATTAGAAGAAAATTTTAGAGGTGTTACCCATGGCGGCTACTAATGGAATGCTAGACCCTGATGATTCGATAATTTTATTGATTGATCATCAAAGTGGACTTTTTAATACCGTACGCGATGTACCTGTACCCGACTTACGCAATTATGTGATTGCAATTGCAAAAGCAGCAACTTTATTAAATATACCTGTAATTACCACGGCTTCTGTACCTGACGGCCCCAATGGTCCTTTAATTCCTGAAATTCACCATTTTGCCCCGCATGCAGTTTATGTACCGCGTACTGGACAAATTAATACTTGGGACAATCCCTTATTTGTAGATGAAGTTAAAAAAACGGGTAGGAAGACACTGATTATTGCGGGAACACTGACCAGTGTATGTATGACTTTCCCTGCTGTAAGCGCTCGTAAAGAAGGTTATAACGTCTATTGTGTTGTGGATGCATCAGGCAACTGGAGCAAATTAGCTACAGATACATCAATTGCTCGTGTGACCCAAGCGGGCGCAATTCCAACCGATACTTTTGCGATTGTGGCCGAGTTAATGCGTACTTGGAACCGTCCAGAAGGCTCCCGTTTTGCTGAAATTCTTTCAGATCATGTCTGTCCAGAATATAAATGCTTAATGGAGAGTTACGCAAAAGCGCAAGCTGTGGTCAAAGATGGGCCAGAAACTCACTTAGATAAATATCAATAACCAGATCAATCTACTTGAACTGATATTTATCCCTCATTTTTTCAAAGAAATCACCCAAATTCTAATGCGGAATTTGGGTGATTTCTTTGATCATGGTGAACTTTTATACATGAAAAAAATTAAATAAAATAGATGCTTAAGTGCCGATCAGTATTTTTTTCCTAAAGCTGCTTTAATTGTTGTGAACCGACCCAGTGTTTAGAAAATTGATAGGCTGCACGTCCAGAGCGTTGTCCACGCGCCTGACACCAACGAAGCGCTTCGGCTCTTACCATATCGTCCATGACGATTTGAGCTTTTGCTAAGTAGTGCTGCACAATGTCCAAATATAAGTTTTGATCCATTGGATAAAAAGATAGCCATAATCCAAAACGATCGGAAAGTGAAATTTTTTCTTCAATCGCTTCTTGTGGATGCAGTTCAGTGTACTGCGGTACATCGACCCGAGTTACAGGTGTGTTTTCATGCATAAACTCAGGCAGCAAATGACGACGGTTACTGGTGGCATAGATAATAAAATTACTTGAACCTGACTGCAAAGACCCATCCAGCACACTTTTTAAACTGCGATAGTTTTCATCTTCGGCGTTAAAAGCTAAGTCATCACAATACACAATAAACTTTTCAGGACGCTCTGCAATTAGCTTTTGAATTTCAGGCAGTTCGGATAAATCATCACGTTCAATTTCAATCAGCCTTAAGCCTTGATCTGCATATTCCGTTAATAAAGCACGCACAATAGAGGATTTACCTGTACCGCGTGAGCCTGTAAGCAGGACGTCATTGGCAGGTAAACCATTGAGGAACTGTTCTGTATTTTGCAGTACTTTTTCTTTTTGGCGCTCAATGCCTTTTAAATCATTTAATTCGATTCGTTTGAGCTGATGAATGGGTTTTAACTCACCATTTTCCCATTTAAAGGCAATCGCTGAAAAATCAGGTGCTTGTTTAATTTCTGGTAGGCTTTGCTGTAGTTGTTGGAGTACAGTCGATAGTGCTTCTAAGATATTGTTCGGTAGGTCAATGGTCGCCATGATTAATCAGTTTATAATTACACTTGTTGTTGATCTTAACATCCGATTTAGTCGCATCAAACCCTTAACGTGGTGTAGATTTGCCAATTTTAGGGTTGAAATGGCAATTGTAATGCTCACATAATTTGCACATAGTCAGTTAGACTGACGGTTGAACGTGTCAGTGAAATTTTAGGAAAACAAAAAAAAGTGGGTGAGGATGAATATGTTGTTTAAAGATTTCACACGGGAAATCAACCCGCACCAAGCCTATCGAATCAAAAAACTGAAAAATCAATTGGCTCAGGCAGAGAACTATACTGAGTGGAAAAGCATTGCGCTTAGAATTGATGAAGAGTCAGGGGCGCAAGAGTGGAAGTATGACAACTGTTCACCTTATTTCGATGCAGAAGTGATTACCCATCGTTTAGGGTTGTTGAAACGTTATCGCCAACAAAAGCGTACGACCGATTTGATGTACCTGCTACGTGAAGGTCTGAGTTATGATATTGCCAATATTGCTCACCCCATGCTGTTTACTGCAACCTATGTCGGCACCAAGAAAATTATTGAAGACTATATTGAAGAAGTTAGTCGAGGTTTAGCATTTGTAGCATCTACGGATTGCCAGTGTTTAGATAAACAGCAAAAAATTGAATTTTTTCAGCACTGTCAAAAAGCTTTTGGGCAACCAGCCATGATGTTTTCAGGCGGTGCAACATTAGGACTGTTTCATACAGGTGTGTGCAAGGCTTTGCTTGAGCAAGACCTGATGCCGAAAGTGCTGTCTGGTTCAAGTGCAGGTGCGATTATGACAGCGATGCTGGGGCGAGCAACGCCTGCAGAAATGCTAAGCATCTTAAATGGTGAAAACTTTTTCACCGATGCTTTTCAATTTCGAGGCTTTCGTGAGGTCTTAAAGGGCAATGGTGGTTTAGCGGATGTAAAGCATTTAAAAAACTTTTTAATTGCAAATTTGGGTGACGTTACCTTTGAAGAGGCCTTTAAGCAGTCAGGCTTGTATAATAATGTCGCGGTTGCACCTTATGACGCCTCACAAAATCCGCGCATTATGAATACCTTTACTTCACCTGACTTATTGGTATGGAGTGCGGTACTCGCGTCTTGTGCAGTGCCGATTCTATTTCCGCCAGTCAAGCTCACCAGTAAACGACATGATGGCTTATATACTCCCTATATGTCTTCTACGCGCTGGGTTGATGGCAGCGTGCGTAGCGATTTTCCGCAGGAAAAAATGGCGCGTTTATACAACTTAAACTACACCATTGCCAGTCAAGTGAACCCGCATGTGGTGCCGTTTATGCAGTCGGATGAAGCGCGGTTTCGGAAAGACATGTTGAGCTGGCCTGAACGGATTATACGCCGACAAGGCAAAGTGATTAGTAAAGGGGTGATGGACTTTGCCCGTGAGCGTGTGGGGATGATTCCACCGATTCGTCGTTTACTGGATCATGGCTATGGCGTGGTCGATCAGCGTTATTATGGCGATGTAAACATTGTAGGGAAATATGGCCTGCGCCATTATAGTTATATGCTGCAAAATCCAAGACCACACTTGTTTAAACTCTTACAACGTGAAGGTGAACGTGCAACTTGGCCAAAAATCTCAATGATTGAAACACATGCTCGTGTTGGGAAAACTATACAACATTGTTTAGAGGTCTTAACTGCATTGGATACGGCAGAGATGAATGAATCCGAATTCTTGGCAGTTTAATCGTCAAGAATTAAATGCTCTCGCGATGTCGCTTCATACTCCGACTCAGCGTTTGGGCTGGGGGCGAAGGCTTTATCGCTTTGAAGTTGCAGGGCAGGGGTATTGGTTAAAGTATCAGTCGCTATCAGAGCATGTGGCGCTAATTAACGGCTTTGACACTGAACTTAGTTTTTATCAACATGCACTTGCGATGCTGCAACTGCCGAAGTTCTTGCCTGAAGTGCAAATCCTTGAAAATTTTGAGCTTCACTCAGAGCAGGTGAAAGTCGCACTCATCTTAAAAGATGTTCCATCATTACTTATGGCGAATCCCCATCAGTTAAGTCGTGATCATGTCATTCATATCATTTTTAAAATGCTGAATGCAGTTGAAGAATTACATCAGATGGGGTGGATTCATGCTGATTTAAAAGCTTCGCATTTTTTGTTAGACGGTTCTACATGTAAATTAATTGATTTTGAGCAGAGCCAAAGAATTGGTGAAATAAGCTGTCAAAAGGCTCTAACGGCGACACCGCGCTATATGGCACCTGAATTATTTCATGGTAAAGCAAAGACCGTACAAACCGACCTGTATGCACTCGGGATCATTCTACTTGAGTGGTTGACTGATCAACGTTTGCAGGCATCAAGCTACCAAGATTGGGCGTATTTACACTGTCAGTTTTTGAAGATAGCACTTCCAGAACCTTTTCAGGGTTTTAGTCCATTATTACATGGACTTTTAGCTAAGCAAAAAAGCCAAAGATGGCAAAATACCATGGCTGCAAAACGATGCTTAATGACTGAAATTGAATGAGAAAAAGCCAAGTATAAAGTTTTTGTTTCTTATTTAATCAAATGAGTGTGTTTTTCTTAAAAATTGCTTGTCATGCGAAAATGATCCCTATAGTATACACAGCCATTGGGGACGTGGCGAAATTGGTAGACGCACTGGATTTAGGTTCCAGCGCCGCAAGGTGTGAGAGTTCGAGTCTCTCCGTCCCCACCATAAATCATTTGAATTAAGATGGTTTATAAGGCAATAGAGGATTGGTGTAATGGTAGCATGACGGTCTCCAAAACCGTTCGTCAAGGTTCGAATCCTTGATCCTCTGCCAACTTAAAGTCTAACGCAAAGTTAGCACCCTGATGGGGACGTGGCGAAATTGGTAGACGCACTGGATTTAGGTTCCAGCGCCGCAAGGTGTGAGAGTTCGAGTCTCTCCGTCCCCACCATCAGTAATGAAGCAAGGTATAAAACCTTGCTTTTTTATTGCCTAAAATTTAGTGAAGAGCTGAATAGCCTTTTTATATAGATCGAGCATAAAAATAGATTCAACTGCCGATTTTATGACAGAAAAGCGGGTGATTGCTTATAAAAGCGCTTGTCATATAGTGTCTATCGCTATAATATACACAGCCATTGGGGACGTGGCGAAATTGGTAGACGCACTGGATTTAGGTTCCAGCGCCGCAAGGTGTGAGAGTTCGAGTCTCTCCGTCCCCACCATAAATCATTTGAATTAAGATGGTTTATAAGGCAATAGAGGATTGGTGTAATGGTAGCATGACGGTCTCCAAAACCGTTCGTCAAGGTTCGAATCCTTGATCCTCTGCCAACTTAAAGTCTAACGCAAAGTTAGCACCCTGATGGGGACGTGGCGAAATTGGTAGACGCACTGGATTTAGGTTCCAGCGCCGCAAGGTGTGAGAGTTCGAGTCTCTCCGTCCCCACCATCAGTAATGAAGCAAGGTATAAAACCTTGCTTTTTTATTGCCTAAAATTTAATAGATGATTCATATATAAAAAAAGCCCCTTTAAGGGGCTAAATTTTGATTCATCACGCGAAGTAAGTATGGAGCAATTTTAGGCTTTCAAATGGTCTTCGAATTCTTCACCGAGCTGCATGGCCAAGTTATTGCCCGCTAGGTCGCAAGTCACCAGTCCATATTCTTTTTTAAAGCTAAAAGTAAAGCCACGGTTGTCTGCTAAGGTTTTAACTGAATAACCTAATTTCTCTAGCCAAATACGAAAGGCGATGAGGTTTTTTGCTTTCACTACTTTTTTCACGAGGATATTCCTTTTTCACTGATAAATTATTAATAGGGATATTTCACGCTTTTTTAAAGGGGATTTTTTTATATATTTTTGTTTTTGTCTCTTTTTAAAGCAATCTAAACTAAGGCGAAAACGTATAGAAAGCATAAACGAGAGTCTTTCATTGTTTAAAATAATTTTATCATGATGAAAAATAATAATATTTTGAGATGAGTCTCAATACAATGGAATTATGTGCGTTCGTGATAGAGAAATATTTTGTCGTAAATAGAAATGTAATGATTTTTTTCAAAGGCTGGGTACTTTGGGACAGTATTCTCAAACAGCCTTGCTCGTGATCATTCGATTCTGGCATCGTGTGGCTTGAAACTGCATTGGTTGAAATTTTGAGAGCTCAAAGGTTAAGGGTAGAAGCCCCAACTGATCGTTTTAACTCAATAGAAGCACACATACATAATAGGAGACTGCGTTAGTCAGCAGTCTCTAGAAGGGGGAGACCAATTAAAATTGATCCTTCAGATCACGCAGTCGTTTAAACTCTTCAAAATTTTCTGTGCGTAAAAAAGGATTGGTTTCGAGTTCGATTTCAATACTGCTAGGAAGGGTACATTGGCCCAAATAGCGCATGGTTTCGACACGGTCTAAACGCTCTTGAATAGCGATATTGTCTGGTTCGACATGGTTGGCAAACTTCGCGTTAGAGAGCGTGTATTCGTGCGTACAATAGACTTTGGTTTCGGCAGGCAAAGCTGCTAAACGATTGAGTGAATGGTACATCTGCTCATGTGTACCCTCAAACACTCGCCCACAGCCCATAGCAAACAGGGTGTCACCGCAAAATAAAGTCTGGATGGATTCAATAAAGTACACAATATGGCCCAGTGTGTGGCCAGGAACTGCTAAAACGTCGACATGTAAATCATGAAATGAGAAATAGTCATCATCCATCAATGCATGGGTGATGAATGGAATTTTAGATAATTCCTCACGTGGTCCATACACAGGAATATTGCGACTCGCAAGCAGGTCAGCGACACCGCCAATATGGTCTTTATGCCAATGAGTCAGCCAAATTTGAGCAATGCTTAAGCCATGTTCAGTGCAATAATTTTCAACTAATCCAGCCTCAGTTGGATCCACCACCACGACTTGCTTTGATGAGCTGTGTTCCAGCAGCCAAATATAGTTTTGGAGTTGGTTTTTCACATCAATCATATGAACTTGATAAGTCATTTTTCTTCTTCAAAGAGCTGCATATATTCATTCTACTGTAGCGGGTACACGCACTGAATTCTAGTCATGAATCATGTACAGCGCATAAAGGTTAGCTCTTTCTTATTCTGTATCTTTCTCTTTCTTGTCATATTGTGCTGTTATCTTGGCCATAAAAAACCACGCTAAAAAGCGTGGTTTTTTATGTGTTTAATCTAATTTAGATTAGATTTTACCTACTAGGTCGATTGAAGGAGCAAGAGTTGCTTCGCCTTCTTTCCATTTAGCTGGGCAAACTTCACCTGGGTGAGCGTGAACGTATTGAGCTGCTTTAACTTTACGAAGTAATTCTTGAGCATCACGACCAATACCACCAGCGTTGATTTCAACGATCTGGATTTTACCTTCTGGATCGATTACGAAAGTACCACGGTCAGCAAGACCAGCAGCTTCGATTAGAACGTCGAAGTTTTTAGAAAGAGTCCACGTTGGGTCGCCGATTAATGGGTATTGGATTTTACCAATAACTTCAGAAGTGTCGTGCCAAGCTTTGTGAGTGAAGTGAGTGTCAGTAGAAACACCGTAGATTTCCACGCCTAATTTTTGGAATTCAGCGTAGTTGTCAGCAAGGTCACCAAGTTCAGTTGGGCAAACGAAAGTGAAGTCAGCTGGGTAGAAGAATACTACAGACCATTTGCCTTTAAGATCTGCTTCAGTTACGTCAACAAATTGACCGTTGTGATATGCAGTAGCTGCGAATGGTTTTACTTCAGTATTAATCAAGCTCATCATTGTCTCCATGATTGGGGTTTGTATTTAATGTTGAATAGGGTATCGAAATTTTTGTTATTGCTGAAACAGTATTTTTACATTACAAGAATCGGAAAAACCGAATCTGACTCCAGACTATTTCAGCGAATGTGATCATTCTGTTCATTTAGCATGATAAATATGATGACCAAATGACAAAATCATCTATTCCGCAACTCGTCTACAGACATGATGTCCCTAGGCTTAAAATTCAAGGGGATATTTGAAAAAAAGTTAAAATTAAAAAATTATGCTGTACTTTCGCTTCGCTGTATTACCACGTAAACTAAGCGATTGATGTTTTTGATGTAGGTATTTTTTCTGTGCAGCGTCCTTTAAATATAGAGCAATTGGTGATGGTCAAAGACCGTCATCGTTTAAACCGACTCAAAAAAGGAAAAGATGCCAACGAAAAGCAATATCAAGCATTATTTGAACAGTCGCATTTAAAAGTTCTAGAGCGTATTGAACGCATTCCGAATATTAAACTGAATCAAGACCTGCCTGTTACGCAGTATGCAGATAAGTTAATTGATGCCATTCAAGAGCATCAAGTGATTATCGTTGCAGGGGAGACGGGTTCGGGTAAAACCACGCAGCTACCGCAAATTGCGATGTTGGCGGGTCGTGGTTTAACCGGTCTGATTGGTCACACACAGCCACGTCGTTTGGCTGCGCGTAGCGTGTCCCAGCGTATTGCAGAAGAAGTTGGTGAGAAACTTGGCGAGTCCATTTCTTTTAAAGTTCGTTTTAATGAACAAGGCTCGCAGGATTCGATCGTCCGTTTAATGACCGATGGTATTTTGCTGGCAGAGCTGGCCAATGACCGTTATCTTAATAAATACGACACCATTATTATTGATGAAGCGCATGAGCGTTCGCTCAATATTGACTTTATCATGGGGTATCTCAAACAACTTTTGCCTCGCCGTAAAGATTTAAAAGTCATCATCACCTCCGCAACTTTAGATGTAAACCGTTTTAGTCAGTACTTTAACAATGCACCTATTTTTGAAGTAGAAGGTCGTAGCTTTCCAGTCGAACTACGTTATCGCCCAGTCTCTGAGATGAGTATTGTCGGTAGTGATGATGATGAGTTTGATGACTTTGAAGAAAACCTACCTCGTGCAGTCGTGCAAGCTGTGGAGGAGTGTTTTCGGGATGCACAAGAAAAAGGCCATCCTGAATATGCTGATACTTTAATTTTTGCCAGCACTGAACAAGAGATTCGTGAATTACAAGAAACTTTGCAAAAGCATGGGCCGCGACATACAGAAATTTTACCTTTGTATGCGCGCTTGGCCTTGGCTGAACAACAAAAAATCTTTAATCCATCGGGTGGCGGGCGACGCATTATTATCGCCACCAACGTTGCAGAAACAGCGCTGACTGTACCCAATATTCGTTATGTGATTGACAGTGGTTTTGCGCGTATTTCTCGCTATAACTATCGTTCACGTGTACAGCGTTTACCGATTGAAGCGGTTTCACAAGCAGCGGCAAACCAGCGTAAAGGTCGTTGTGGTCGTATTGCCCCTGGTGTATGTATTCGTTTGTATTCTGAGGAAGACTTTCAAAGCCGTCCTGAGTTTACCGAACCCGAAATTAAGCGAACGAACTTGGCATCAGTTATTTTACAGATGCAAAGTTTAGGGCTGGGTGCTTTAGAAGATTTTGATTTTATTGAGCCGCCAGATCATCGTTTAGTCAACGATGGTCGTAAGTTGTTGGTTGAACTTGGGGCAATGACGGAGAAAGGTAAAGCCCCTCTTTTGCAAAGAGGGGTTGGGGGAGATTCATCTGAAGTCAATCTCCCTCAATCCCCCTTTTCCAAAGGGGGAGTTAAAGGAGATTTAACCAAAATTGGGCAACAAATGGCCAAAATGCCAATTGATCCACGTTTGGCCCGTATGATTTTGGGTGGGGCACATTTTGGAGTGTTGAATGAAGTCTTGGTGATTGTTGCTGCTTTGGCAGTACAAGACCCACGTGAACGCCCTGCGGATAAACAAATGCAGGCAGATCAAAAACATGCGTTGTTCCGTGAAGCCGATTCTGACTTTTTATTTTATATCAAACTTTGGGAAGCACTGGTTGCCAACCGAGACATGAGTGAAAACAAACGTCGTACTTTTGCGCGTAATCACTTTTTAAGTTGGTTGCGTCTACGTGAGTGGAAGAAAACTCATGAGCAATTGGTCGATTTAGCAAAAGGCTTAAAGCTGTCTTTTAATGAGAAAAAAGCCAGTTATGAAAATTTACACCGCGCGCTTTTAACAGGTTTGTTGTCTTTTATTGCCAATAAAACCGATGAACGCAATGTGTTTATGGCGGTACGTCAGCAAAAGGCCCGCATTTTTCCAGCATCTACTTTACATAAGACCAATACGCCTTGGGTCATGGCTTTTGAGATGGTAGAAACCTCACAGGTCTACATTCGTACACTAGCAAAAATTGAACCTGAGTGGATTTTGCTTGCAGCAGGTGATTTGCTGAAGCACCACTATTTTGAGCCGCACTGGTCGAAAAAAGCAGGTGTGGTCAATGCCTATGACCAAATTTCACTATTTGGCTTAATTATTGAACCAAAACGTCAGATCAATTATGAAAAAGTCGACCATGTTGCAGCACATGAAATTTTCCTTCGAGATGCACTGACGACAGGACATTTGGGCATTACGCCACCATTTTTAAAACACAACCTGCTTAAACTTGAAGAAGTAGAGCGGGTCGAAGATAAGCTACGCCGCCGTGATTTGGTGGTGGATGAAGAGACTATTTACCAATTTTATGCGGCCAAAGTTCCTGAAGAGGTGGCAAGTCGTCGTAGTTTTGAAGACTGGCGCGCAACGGTTGAACCGCAAAACCCACGTTATTTATTTATTGATGATGATTCGCTGTGGATGAACGACCGTCCAACCACACAGCAATTTCCCGATTTTTTACGTAATGGTGAACTGCGTCTTGCGGCCAGTTACCGTTTTGATCCAAGCCATGACGAAGATGGAGCAACGGTGAAAATCCCGTTGCAAGCCTTGCCTCAGGTGGATGAAAACTTGTGGTCGTGGGGCATTCCCGGCTGGCGTCAGGATTTAATGGAAGCCTTACTCAAAGCACTGCCTAAAGATAAACGTCGTCACTTGGTGCCTATCCCTGATACGGCTGTAAAGCTAATGGCGAAAGTAGATGCAATGCATTTGCAGCAGCATATTTTTAGTTTTTTAGCCTTCCAGTTACGTGGCGAAAAAATCACTGAAAAAGACTTTAGTTTTGAACGAGTTGAACAATATTTATTGCCGCTGATTAAAGTCATTGACGACAAAGGCCGTGTGATTGAACAAGGTCGTGATTTATCTGAGTTAAAAGCGCGCTGTCGAACAGAAACTCATAGTCCAGTCAAACAGCTCAAAGGTGAGTTCCAAACTTTTCCTGAAAATTTTGTGTTTGAAGCATCACAAAAAGTGACGGGTGTGGTGGTGAAGCAGTATCAAGCTTTAGTCCAGACCAAGGCCTTTGCGGCACTGGAACAAAAGGATGAGTCTGGTGTGGTGATTCAGACCTTTAATGATCAAGCTGAGGCAACTAAACAGCACCGTGAGGGTGTACTCCGTTTGGTGCATATACAACTGGGAGATTTGGTCCGTCAGTTGAAAAAGCAAATTTCCAAACCGTTGGCATTGGCGTATTCGCCTTTGGGCGATAAGGCGCAGTTGGAACAAATGTTGGTTTATGCCACATTGCAAATGTCAATTCATGAACTGCCTGTTAATGCACAAGAGTTTGAAAACTTGGTTGCAAATGTCAAAAAAACTTTTCTGACCCATGGGCAAAAAGCACTGGCAGATGTGACAGAGATCTATATTCAATGGCAGGATATACGTCGAAAACTGTTGGTCTTAGATGATGCTGTGTTTGGGAAAAATATTGATGATGTTGAAGATCAGCTAGATTTGATGTGCTTATCAAACTTTGTCTATGTAAAATCTTCCGACATTTGGCTTGAATTTCCTCGATATTTGAAAGCATTGGTCTTGCGTTTGGAGCGCCTGCCCAATAACCTACAGAGGGATAATTCTGCCATTGATCAAGTTGACCCGTGGATGGAAAAATTATTTAAGTTTAAAAATGACACTCGCCTTAAAGAATTGTATTTCATGGTTGAGGAGTTTCGGATTTCTTTATTCTCTCAACCGATGAAGACAAAGATGCCCATTTCTCCGACTCGCTTGCAAAAAGTATGGGAAAAACTTGGAATCAGTTAAGATATAGGTAATTTAAAGAAGGAGTTTTACATGGGCATCCGCATTACAGGTACGGGTCTTTATCATCCTGAAGACATCATTACCAATGAAGAGTTAGTTGAAAGTTTAAATGCTTATGTGGAACAGTATAACCTAGACAATGCTGACAAAATTGCTTCGGGCGAGTTGGAAGCCCGTCGTGGGTCAAGCGCAGAGTTTATTGAAAAAGCATCTGGTGTAAAACGTCGTTATGTGGTTGAGAAAACAGGGATCTTAGATCCAAAGCGTTTACGTCCATTGTTACATGAACGTTCAAATGATGAACTCTCGATTCAAGCCGAATGGGGCGTGATCGCTGCAAAACAAGCGATGGAAAATGCAGGCGTAACTGCAGAAGATATCGATGTGGTAATTTTATCATGCTCTAATTTACAGCGTGCTTATCCTGCTGTTGCAATTGAAATCCAAACAGCATTGGGTATTCAAGGCTATGCCTACGACATGAACGTGGCATGTTCGGCCGCAACCTTTGGTATTAAACAAGCGTATGATGCGATTAAAGCGGGCGGACGCCGTGTATTATTGGTGAATGTAGAAATCACCTCTGGTCATACCGACTACCGTTCACGTGATTGCCACTTTATCTTTGGTGATGTTGCAACGGCTTCAATCATTGAAGAAACCGACAGCAAAACTGGTTTTGAAATTGAAGACATTAACTTATTCACCCAGTTCTCAAACAACATCCGCAATAACTTTGGTTTCCTAAACTTAAGTGAAGTCGATGCAGACATTGAAAATAATCGTTTCGCTCAAGACGGTCGTAAAGTGTTCAAAGAGGTTTGTCCACTGGTTGCCAAAATGATTACAGCGCAACTTGAGAAAAACAACATTGCACCGACTGATGTGAAGCGTTTTTGGTTACACCAAGCCAATGCCAGCATGAATGAACTGATTCTGAAATTGGTCGTAGGCAAAGAAAATGCTCAGCCTGATTTAGTGCCGATCATTTTAGATGAATTTGCAAATACCTCTTCAGCAGGTGTCATCATTGCGTTGCATCGCACAGCAGACCAAGTCAATGACGGTGAATACGGTGTCTTGTGTTCATTCGGGGCAGGTTACTCTGTTGGTGCTGTGCTTGTGAAAAAACACGTCGCATAAGCCCGTATGTTGCAGGTTGAGCATGATGAAAAATGGATTAAACGCCTGAGTGCTTTATCCAAAGTTTATTTCACACCGACATTTATTGGTGCTGAACAGTTAGATGCATCACAACCTGCAATGTATGTAGGAAATCATTCTATGTATGGTGTGCTCGATTCACCTATGTTGATTGATTATCTCTACAATGAGCATCAGGTGGCTGTGGTCAGTATTGCTGATCATAGCCATTTTTATTTGCCACTGTGGCGTAGTGTGGTGAAAAAATTTGGTGCAGTCGATGGTGTCCCAGCCTATGTGCGTGAAGCCATGCAACAAGGCTATTCTATTTTGGTTTTTCCTGGTGGTGGACGCGAAGTTCTAAAACGTGAGGGCGAACAGTATCACCTGATTTGGAAACAGCGCTACGGCTTTTTAAAGCTCGCTCAAGAATTTGGCTATGACATCGTGCCGTTTGCCGCGTTAGGCGGAGATGAAGTCTTTGATATTGGTTTTGATGCTAATAAAGTTGTTCAGCACCAATATTTTCAAAAGTTGCTACAAGTGCCGCAGTTAAATCGCTTACTGCGTAAAGGGGAGGTGATCCCATCATTACCGAAACATTTGATTCCGAAACGCTTGCCTTTTTATTTTAAGTTTATGCCCAGACAAAGTTTGATGCATATTGAAAACCTAGAACAGTTACAGCAGTTCCGAGACCAGATTGCAGCAGAAATTTATACTGGGCTTGCAGACTTAAGAGTATTGCGTCAACAGCAACATGGTGACCGATTTGATTGAGCATTTACAGGCGTAAAATCTGCTTAGTCTTCCTGTAAATCTTTCAACAAATGTGCAATTTTTAAAGTATGGGTCTTATTCCCTTTGACTTCCATAACCTTATTTTCCACCCACCATAAATATTCAAAAATTTCAGTTTCACTGGCTTGTTCACAAATGAACCGAAATAAACTGGGTAAGTATTCTTCATATTCATCTTGTAGTGCAGGATTACGATAGATCCGCAGGGGATCCCAGTCTTTAATCAGTATTTTGTTAATCGCATGTAATAAAGAAACATGTCGATTTTCCTCGGTAAACATAATACACCCCGCTGTCCTTGAGTTAGTTTGACGTTTAAAAAAGAAGTTGTGATGAATATTATTTATCTATTGTTTTCATGTTTTAAAAGATCTTAGCGTGCTTTTCGCATGAGTAAATAGCGTGCTCAGATAAGTGGAAGCTAAAGAAAAATATCTAGTAAAGTGGCAGTAAAGTTAGATCGCAGATTTACTTCAAAATATTATTCAGAATAAATGTTTCAAAATAGGGCGTAATTACGTCTTAAGTAACATGTAGTAATAATTTAAAAATCAAGTCTTTGTTTGAATGACGCAATTTTCACTAATACCGTGAATTTCATCACTCTCTAAATTTACATCATCCCATTTTTGCATTTGCTGTGTGAGCCAAACAAAATCCGAAACTTGCGGCTGGACTTGTTCGGGAATAAAACTACGAATGATGTTCTGAATCAGGTGATATTTTTCGACGTGAACACTTGCTGAACACGCAAAGCGAATGATGTTGTAATCGACCAAGACTTGCCAAACAGGTTCAAGATCCTGCATCTGTTTAAGTTCAACTTGTGCTTTTTGGATGGCTTGGACGAGGGCTGCAAGTGTATTGGGATTGGAGATAGCCCATTCTTGAGTCACAGCCAGTACTTTGTCTGCGACGCGAGGAATAATGTCTGAGCCAGTCGCAATGATTTGGCTATAGCCTTGAATTTCCGCTTGTGTGTTCCAAGGTTCCCCAACACAAAAACCATCGATCAATTGATTTGAAATGGCTTCCACCATATAGGGTGGCGGTAAAGTACGTAAATGTATGCGTTTGGAAAATTCAGGATTGGCCAACGCCAACCACTCACGTAAACAATAATGATGAATAGACTGCTTAAACACATGGGCAATCGGAAGATACTGTTCATGCCGCATGGCACTAAAGAATTTCTGTGCAGTGGTGGCTGCATCATCAGTTTTTTTGATATCGAGCGCATAGCATAGTTTTTGGCTTAAGCTGATAAAAGCACTGTTGTAGCTTAAGACGAGAGGGGTTTGTAGCGGAATACCGAGTTGATCTTGAGCGAGTGCGGCAGCAGGCAACATGGCAGATAAGCAATGTGCTGCGTCTAGGAAACCAAAAGCCAAACGATCTCTTAAACTTGCCCAAGACGCTTCTTTGACTAAGCTCACGTCTAAGCCCACTTCTTCAAAAAAACCGCGTTGTTTAGCCCACAGTAAAGCAACACAGTCTAAAAGTGGAATATAGCCCAGATGAAGTTCCGACTTTTCGAGTTGAGCCATGACTTAGTCCTTGAGTTGAGATTGTAAAAGCTGTTGAGCATCCAACAGACGTCTTGCCATTTCACCGATGGTCATACGGTGGCTCATGGCATTTTTACGCAGCAATTGAAAGGCATCATCTTCAGATAGTCCATGTAATTGCATCAGCAAGACTTTCGCACGCTCCACATCTTTACGATCGGCGAGTTTATTTTTGGTGTCTTGTAAGTCTGTGAGCAACTTTTTGTGTTTACGAAACTGTTCGATCGAGATTTCTAAAATATTTTCTAACTTTGAAGGATCGATTCCATCCACTATATAAGCCGTCACTCCAGCATCTATGGCACTTTTAATGGTGTCTTTATGGCTATTTTTAGTAAATAAAACAGTGGGTAGGTTAAATTGACTTACACAGCTTTCAATAATGTCACGTTGCGGATGATCCATATCTAACAAAATGACGTCAGCACTTAATTGTTCAAGACGGCTAATATTGATGTGATCGATAATCAGGCAGGCAACCACATCGAAATCATGTTCGATGAGGGAACTTCGAATATATTGTGCGCGTTCTTGATTGTCATCAATCAATGCAATTTTCAGTTTAGGCATACTGTACAGTGCTCAGGAAAACCTGAAAATGAGATCTAAAAGTATACAAGCAATTTAAATGCCAAACTTAACAAATGCCAGCTTTATCTCGAATCAGGCAGTCAATCTTTATGGTCGCGATTACAGACAAAGTATGCATGTTGCATATGTTGTGATCGGAGTTTTCATGAAAGAGTTTACGGATATGGATTCAGTAAATTGAAGTGTTGATGTTCTCAGTCGATTTGTACGTCTAAGGGCGAATTTCTAGATGTCGTGCTTAGAACAAAGCAATGTCGTTTATTAGAGAAAGCAGATGCTCATCGATAATGCAAAATGCACCAAGAGGTGGCAGGGTTTTAAAAAGTCGGAAAATTTAGCTGTTGTGCTTTAAAAATAAAAAGAGCTGACTATATCGAATTATAAGATTATGTTTTAAATAAAGTATTAAAAAACAATATGTTGTTATTTTATTATAAATATTGGCACACTCGTTGCATTATCCCTGATGAGTCAAAGACGACTCTAAATCAAATTTGTAAGACGGCCAACGACGTCCGTTCTGATCGCTTCTACATCCCAAGAGTTTGTGCTGTAGAAAAACTATACGCTCAGTTCAGTCTGGAGAAGGTTATGTCTTCAAATTTACATGCTAAAAAAGCAACAAAAATAAGTCTTTTCAGTTTTAACGGCGCAGCAATGAGAGCCTTCCACATGAGTTGGCTCGCCTTTTTTGTTTGCTTCTTTGCTTGGTTCGCTTGTGCTCCGCTGATGCCAGTGATTGCAGGTGAATTTCATTTAACCAAAGATCAAATTGCCAATATTAATATTGCAGCTGTCGCGATCACCATTTTAGTTCGTCTTATTGTGGGGCCATTGTGTGATAAATACGGCCCGCGTAAAACCTATACCGCACTTCTTGTACTCGGCAGCATTCCAGTCTTTGGAGTAGCGTCTGCAAATAGCTATGAATCCTTCTTGTTCTTCCGTCTATTGATTGGTGCGATTGGGGCAAGCTTTGTCATTACTCAGTATCACACCAGCATAATGTTTGCGCCAAACGTAGTCGGGACTGCAAATGCAGCGACAGCAGGTTGGGGGAATGCAGGCGGTGGTGCAACACAAGTACTTATGCCATTGATGCTCGGTGCCTTGGTGATGTTTGGTGTAGAGCAAGCGATGGGCTGGAGAATTGCACTGATTGTTCCAGGTGTCTTGATGCTAATCGTGGGTTTGATGTATTGGAAATTTACCCAAGACTGCCCACAAGGCAACTTCAAAGAACTTCGTGCAGAGGGTGTCAGTGTTGGTTCAGATAAAAAAGGTGGTGTAGCAATTCTTATGCATGCTGCGAAAAACTACCGTGTTTGGATTCTATTTGGTGCCTATGCCGCGTGTTTCGGGATCGAAATCTTTATTCATAACATTGTCGCGATGTACTACGTCGACCATTTTAGCTTTGGTTTAAAAGAAGCAGGGATGGCGGCAGGTATTTTCGGTTTACTGGCATTGTTCGCTCGTGCTCTGGGCGGCATTGTGTCAGACAAAGTCGCAACTAAAAAAGGGCTTGATGGTCGAACCAAAGTGCTGTTTGGCATGATTATGCTAGAAGGTCTCTTCCTCGTCCTATTCTCTCAAATGAATACCCCCATCTTAGCGATTCTCGCAATGACAGTCTTTGCATTGTTCACGCACATGGCATGTGGTGCAACTTACGCTTTGGTGCCTTTCATTGATCGTGATGCCTTGGGTGGTGTGGCAGGCATTATTGGCGCAGGGGGGAACGTGGGTGCAGTGGCAGCAGGTTTCCTACTCAAAGGTATGTTGGATATTCAAACCACACTGATGATTTTAGGTGGCTTGGTGGTCATCGCTGCAAGTTTTGTTCTCATGATTCGCTTCTCTGTTGAGCATAAAGAAAAGGAACAGCGCTTATTCGAACAAGCGGTACATGATCGTAGCATTGCTGAAGCGCAAAACTAAATAAAGAGATTAAACCCAAGCCTCAAGGCTCAGGCAGAACAAATGAAATATTGCGGAGAAAGAATATGAAAATCATCATGATTGGTCATGGCATGGTTGGCCACAAATTTATCGAATCAGTACTCGAACATGTGGGTGATGATGTTGAAATTACCATCTTGGCCGAAGAACCCCGCTTGGCTTATGACCGCGTACATTTGACTGAATATTTCAGTGGTAAATCAGCAAAGGATTTAACCCTTTGTCGTGCAGATTTTGCTGATGCTTATGGCATAGATTTACGTTTAAACACCAAAGCGGTTGCAATTGATCAAAGCCATAAAACAGTGACGACGAATCATGGTGATGTTCTTAGTTTTGACAAATTAATCTTGGCAACAGGTTCATATGCTTTTGTTCCGCCTATTTCGGGTAATGATCGTGAAAATTGCTTTGTTTACCGAACCATTGAAGACTTAGATGCGATTCGTGCTGCAAGTCTCAATGCGAAATCAGGTGTGGTAATTGGTGGCGGTTTATTGGGCCTAGAAGCCGCTAAGGCGCTACGTGATTTGAACTTGGAAACCCATGTGGTTGAGTTTGCACCACGTCTCATGGCGGTTCAAATTGATGACTTGGGCGGAAAGGTTCTACGTGCAAAAATTGAAAACTTAGGCGTAAAAGTCCATACCCAAAAAGCGACTTCATCAATTGAGGAAGGTGCAACGACGAAGCATGTGATGAAATTTGGTGATGGTTCTGAGCTTGAAACAGACATTATTTTGTTCTCAGCGGGTATTCGCCCACGTGATGAGTTGGCACGTCAAAGTGGTTTAACGCTTGGAGAGCGTGGCGGGATCATGATTAATGATTATTGCCAAACGTCAAATCCAGATATTTACGCTATTGGTGAATGTGCACTGTGGCAAAACAAAATTTATGGTCTGGTGGCACCAGGCTATGACATGGCACGTATTGCAGCAAAACATGTCACTGAACAAGCTTGTGCTGAATTTGCAGGTGCAGACATGAGCACCAAGTTGAAACTGATGGGCGTTGATGTTGCTTCTGTCGGTGATGCACATGCGATGACACCAAATGCACTCAGTTATTTCTATGCCGACGAAGACACACAAGTCTATAAAAAAATCGTGGTAAATGCCGAAAAGACCAAGCTACTTGGTGCAGTTTTAGTGGGCTGTGCAAAAGAGTACAACGACTTACTACAAATGATGCTGAATGGTTTAGCACTTCCAGAAAATCCTGAAAGTTTAATCATGCCAGGTTATGCACAATCTTCCGCTAAATCTGGCGGTAGTGGCGTCGATTTACTGCCAGACAGTGCAACCATTTGCTCATGTAATAACGTCTCTAAAGCCGATATTTGCAGTGCAATCGCCGAGGGCTCAACGTCTCTAGGGGCCCTAAAAAAATGTACCAAAGCAGCTACTGCCTGTGGCGGATGTGCACCATTAGTGACCCAAGTTTTAAAATCTGAATTACAACGCCAAGGCGTGACCGTGAATAACCATATTTGTGAGCACTTTGCTTACTCACGTCAAGAGCTGTATCACTTGGTACGGGTCAATGAAATCAAAACTTTTGATGACCTGATCCAACAACATGGTCATGGTTTGGGCTGCGATATTTGTAAGCCAACTGCAGCCAATATTTTAGCATCGTGTTGGAATGACTTTGTTTTAAAACCAAGCCATGCAGGTCTACAAGACAGCAATGATTACTACCTAGGCAATATTCAAAAAGATGGTTCTTATTCTGTCGTCCCACGTATGGCAGGCGGTGAAGTGACGCCTGACGGCTTAATTGCTGTGGGGCAAATTGCTAAAGAATATGGCTTATATACCAAACTTACAGGTGGGCAACGTGTCGATATGTTTGGCGCGCAAATTCACCAACTTCCTGAAATTTGGGAAAAGCTCATCGCGGCGGGCTTTGAGTCAGGCCATGCGTATGGGAAATCGCTGCGTACAGTGAAGTCTTGTGTCGGCAGTACATGGTGTCGTTACGGTGTGGATGACTCGGTGGGTTTAGCTATTTTCCTAGAGAACCGCTACAAAGGACTGCGCTCACCGCACAAATTAAAAATGGCTGTTTCAGGCTGTACCCGTGAATGTGCTGAAGCACAAAGTAAAGATGTTGGTGTGATTGCCACTGAAAAAGGCTGGAACCTGTATGTCTGCGGTAATGGCGGGATGAAGCCTCGCCATGCCGAGTTATTGGCTTCGGATCTTGACACCCAAACTTTAATTAAATACATCGACCGATTCTTTATGTTCTATGTGCAAACCGCAGACCGTTTACAACGAACTTCGGTATGGCGCGACAACATGGAAGGTGGTTTAGATTATCTCAAAGATGTGGTTGTGCATGATTCTTTAGGTCTAGCTGCTGAACTGGAACGTCGTATGAGCCATGTGGTGGGGACTTATCAAGATGAATGGCGTACGGCTGTTGAAGACCCAGAAGTACGTAAACGCTTTGTGACTTTCATCAATGCCAAAGCTGAGCAACAACAAGATCCGCATATTCAGTTTGCAGAAGTTCGTGGCCAGATTCGTCCTAAAACTGAGGCTGAACGAGATCGTAGCCGTATTCCAGTGGTTGAAGCTTAACAAATTAGGGTATTCAAACTTCTTTCTTCAACACTCTCTCAAAAGCAAAGATAGAGGGACTAAATGAATGAATAAGTTTAAAAAGGATCAAGATGATGACAATTTTAAAAGAAATGAATGAGCTAGATTGGGTTGATGTCTGTGCACTAGATGATGTAACGCCAAACACTGGCGTAGGTGCACTTATTGAACATCAGCAAATTGCTATTTTTCGTGTCGGTGCTGAAAAGCGTGTTTATGCGTTGAGCAACCAAGACCCATTCAGCCAAGCTTTTGTGATGTCGCGCGGCATTATTGGGGACTTGCAAGGTGAACGTGTGGTGGCGTCCCCGATTTATAAACAGCATTTTAGTTTGGCGACGGGACGTTGCTTGGAAGATAAAGATCAAAAACTATTGGTTTTTCCAAGCAAAATTGAAAATGGCCGAGTGTGGATTAGTCCGACACCACAAAAAACCTATATCACCAACACAGGTGCATCTCAGGAAAAAATGAAGTTGGTGCTGGTTGGCAATGGCCTAGCGGGGATGCGTTGTTTGGAAGATTTACTCGACATGGCACCAGACCGTTATGAAGTGACGGTGATTGGTGAAGAGCCTTGGGGAAACTACAACCGTATTATGTTATCGCCAGTGTTGTCAGGGGATAAAACCATTGACGACATCATGTTACATCCACATGCATGGTATAGCGACAAAGGGATTCGTTTCATTGCGGGGGATCCTGCGGTACGTATAGACCGTCCTCGTAAGCAGGTCTATACCGAAAAAGGAGAAGTGGTTGATTATGATCGTTTAATTTTAGCGACAGGTTCGAAACCGTTCATTCCTCCAATTGCTGGAGCAGATTTGAAAGGTGTCATTAGTTTCCGAGATATCTATGATATCAACACCATGCTGGATTACTGCAAGACCAAGAAAAATGCCGTGGTAATCGGTGGTGGGCTGTTGGGACTTGAAGCTGCATATGGTCTCAAACAACGCGGGATGAATGTCACGGTTTTACATCTGATGGATCGCATTATGGAGCGCCAATTAGACAGTAAAGCCAGCCAAATGCTACGCCATAGTATTGAACAAAAGGGTATCTCCATTATAACTGAGGCCAATACTGAAGCATTGGTGGGTGTGGATGGTCATGTCACTCAAATTCGCTTGAAAGACGGTACAGTCTTAGAGGCGGATCTTGTGGTATTTGCAGTTGGTATTCGTCCGAACATGGCACTTGCACAAAGTGCAGGACTACGCTGTAACCGTGGTGTGTTGGTGAATGACACCATGCAGACTTTTGACCCAAGTATTTACGCCGTAGGCGAGTGTATTGAACATCGTAGCCAGACTTTTGGCTTGGTTGAGCCACTTTGGGGGCAGGCGTTCATTTGTGCCTCACATTTGGCGGAGCATGGCAGCTTAACGTTCAAAGCACCAACTGTTCCAACACAGTTAAAGGTAAGTGGCTGTGATGTGTTCTCAGCGGGTAATTTTGAACCGAAGGATGACTTTGAAGACATCATTTTAAATGATGAAAAACGTCAGATTTATAAACGCATTATTATTCAAAAGGATAAGGTTGTCGGTGCGGTATTGTTTGGTGATACTGAAGATGGTGTCTGGTATGCAGAACTTATTTCAGATCAAACCCCAATTTCCTCAATTCGAAATAAACTGTTATTTGGTAAAGATTTTGCATTAAAAAAAGCAGGGTAAAAACTTCCTCGTGAAAGGAGGGGGATAGATTTTCTGATAGTTAATTTGATACGCGGAAACGTCATTCACAACTTGTTTGAGGCAGAGTTACTTATGAAAATTAATGTTTCTGCGAATAAGTTGGGGTGAAGGTGGTATGGGACGAGTTTTGTGAATGACAATGGTTTTGCCTACTTTTCCCAAAAGAAAAGTAGGTCGAACCGAAGGTTAATCCTAAATCTAAACACAAAAGAAAAGACGCCGTTGTGAGTGATTCAAAATAAATGAAAGGCAAATAGGAGCGAAGCAGAAATGAATAGTATCCCTGTAATGGAACTGCATAGCTCCACAGAAAAAATGATGACAACCACACAAACCACCTGCCCATATTGTGGGGTGGGGTGTGGGGTAACAGCAACTGTTGACGAAACGGCTTTAGGGCAAAAAGTCTCTGTAGTGGGTGATGCTCAACATCCATCTAATTATGGAAAGTTGTGCATTAAAGGCAGTAATTTAGCCGACACGGTAGGTTTAGAAACGCGCGTCTTACATCCCATGTTGGGGCGTAAACTGCAACGTGAAGTAAGTTCATGGGATACCGCAACAGATTTAATCGCCAACAAATTTCAACATTATATCGATCAATATGGGCCTGAAAGTATTGCCTTTTATGTCTCTGGTCAACTGCTGACTGAAGACTATTATGTGGTCAATAAATTTGTTAAAGGCTACTTAGGTACGGCCAATATCGACACCAATTCACGGTTGTGTATGTCTTCAGCCGTTGCTGCGCATAAACGCGCTTTTGGGGAAGACTTAGTTCCAGCCAGTTATAGTGATTTTGAACATACCGATATGGTGGTTTTGGTGGGTTCAAATACCGCATGGTGTCATCCAGTATTGTACCAACGCATCATGAAAGCCAAAGAGGAGCGAGATCTTTTTGTCGTCGTGATTGACCCACGTTTTACAGCCACCTGTGAGGCGGCTGACTTACACTTACCGATTTTACCGGGTCAAGATGTCGCGCTGTTCAATGGTTTATTACAGTATTTAGCAACCAATCATTATACCGATACTGATTTTATTGCAAAGCATACTCAAGGCTTAGAGCAGGCGCTAGCAAGCAGTGCTTCTGAAGCATCAATAGCGAATGTGAGCGAACGAACGGGGATTTCTGTTGAAAAATTAGCACTCTTTTTTGAAAAATTTGCTCAAACAGAAAAAGTGATGAGCTTATTTTCAATGGGTGTGAATCAGTCTTCACGTGGGGTAGACAAAGCCAATAGCATTACCAACTGTCATTTGCTGACTGGAAAAATTGGGAAATTGGGCGCTGCGCCTTTTTCCATGACGGGCCAACCGAATGCAATGGGCGGACGTGAAGTGGGTGGACTTGCCAATATGTTGGCTGCCCATATGGATTTGGATAATCCAAAGCATCAACAATTGGTACAGCAGTTTTGGCACAGTCCAACCATTGCAAAGCAAGTGGGTTTAAAAGCCGTCGACCTTTTTGAAGCGGTCGAGGCTGGAAAAATTAAAGCCATTTGGATTATGGCGACCAATCCTGTGGTGAGTTTACCCAATGCTGATCAGGTCAAACGCGCACTAGAGAATTGTGAGTTTGTGGTGGTGTCAGACATTTGTTTAGATACCGATACCACGCAATATGCCGACGTGTTGCTGCCTGCATTAGGTTGGGGTGAAAAAGACGGCACGGTGACCAATTCTGAACGCCGTATTTCCAGACAGCGTGCTTTTTTAGACATTCCAGAACAAGCTAAAGCGGATTGGTGGTCAGTTTCACAAGTGGCGAAAAAATTAGGATTTCAGGGTTTTGACTTTGAAAGTAGTCATGACATTTTCAAAGAACATGCCCAGCTCTCAGCCTATCAAAATGCAGAAATTGCTTTACGTTCATCGACTGAAACATTCCGCTATTTCAATTTGGCAGGTCTGAAGAATCTTTCATTTGATGACTACCAAGAGCTTGAACCGACGCAATGGCCTGTGCTCGTACCTTTGAAAAATGGCCAAACCACACCAAACACTTTTGCCCAATTATTTAAAGATGGTCAGTTTAGTCACCCAGATGGTAAAGCCAAGTTTATTGCAACAACGGCAGTTGGTGCAGTGAATCCAACCAGCAGTGAGTATCCATTGGTGCTGAATACAGGACGCATCCGCGATCAATGGCATACCATGACACGTACAGGTTTATCAGCCAATTTAAGTACACATAAAGCAGAACCTTATTGTGAAATTCACCCAAATGATGCACTGAAATATGGTTTGAAAGATGGGGAACTGGTGGAGATCAAATCGGCTTGGGGAAATTGCGTACTGCGTGCCACGGTCAGTGACAATATCCGCCGTGGACAGATTTTTGCACCGATTCACTGGAGTGATCAATTCGCATCTGATGCACGGATTGGCAAAGTGGTGAATCCTGTGGTGGATGCGATTTCAGGAGAACCTGAGTTCAAACATACCCCTGTGATGATTCATCCGTTTTATACGCAATGGCAGGGCGTGTTTTATGTCAGAACGGGCTTTGAACATTTGGTGCAACAAAGCATTGAACAAAGCATTTGGTGGACCAAAATCAAAACGTCCAAAGCTATTCGTTATGAGTTGGCAGACCGTCGACGTTTTACGGAAACGACCGAACAACTCAAAGCTTTATTGCCTTTTGATGATGAAAGTTTTGAATGGCTCAATGTAGAAGATCAAACCGCTCATATTAGTCATAGTGTGGTGTTACAAGATGGCCACCTCATTGCGAGTCTGTATATTGCGCCCAAAGCCTTATTGCCAGATCGAGACTGGGTGGCAAGTCTGTTTAAGCGCGAACGCTTAAGCGCGATGCATCGGAAGGCTTTATTGGCAGGGCAAGCCATGTCAATGACTAATAGCGATGGCCCACTGGTCTGTAGCTGTTTTAAAGTTGGGAAAAATCGTATTATCGATGTCATTAAAGAAAAAAATATCACCCATGAAAAACAAGTCACTGCATGCTTAAAGGCAGGAGGCAATTGCGGTTCCTGCTTACCTGAAATTCGAGGTCTGATCAAAGCTTGTCAAACGGAGGATGTCGAATGAAAAGAAAAATATTCAAACCCGTGAGCTACCCAGAAACTGAAGTTGTCATTTTGGCGGGCGGTCAGGCGCGTCGTATGAATGGCATTAATAAACTCTTGCAAAAATTTGATGATGAAATTCAACTTATCAAAATTCATCAGCAGTTAAAGTCACGTGCAACCAAGGTATGGGTCAACAGCCATAGGGATCATTCCATTTATGAGCGGTTGATTCCGTCGATTGGTTTTTTTGAAGATGAGACAACAGGCTTTCAAGGGCCTTTGATGGGGATGAAAAGTGCATGGACACATGTGCAATCAGACTATGTGCTGTTCGTACCCTGTGATGTGACTTTTATTCCTAAAAAAGTGTTTTCACGGTTACATCAGGCGATGCAACAAGATCCGAACTGTGGTGTCGTTATTGTAGAAATCAATGACCGTGCACTGTATCCGTTTTGTTTGTTAAAACGGAGCAGTTTACCGACATTGATTCAGCACCTTGAGCAAAATCAGCGCAGTTTAAGGCAGTGTTTTGCAGATTTGCACCCACAAGTGGCACGATTTAAAAATCATGCACTGTTTTTTCACAGCATTAACTCGTTGGATGAGTTACAGCAGCATCGGCAACTTAATTTTTTATAAATACCTCAGATATTGAAGAGAGGAGGTGTGTGTTGAGAGCAAAAGATGTTGCCATAAACCGATTTGACTGTTTAAATAAAAATCTATAAAAGAACTAAATAAGTATTCGTGTTTATATTAAATTTATTATAAAACAAAAATTTAGAATATATTTATGGGAGTCGTTATTTTATTTAGATTATAAACGTATGTAGCAGTGATCACTCATTACGGCAGTGAACTGAAAATACTCAAAATGTAAAAAGTGCACAAAGTTGGAACAGTTATTGCAATTTATACTTTAGAAAATAGGGCGTGAAATATGAACTGCACCGACACCGCTCAAAGGACGCATAGGTAAGACAGATGAACAGCATGACCCATGTATCCGCAGTTAGAGTATTCCAAGATCAGTTTGGACGTGAAAAGCGCAAACTACGAATCTCTGTGACGGATCGTTGTAATTTTAAATGCGTCTATTGCATGCCCGAACATCCCGAATGGATGAAAAAGCACGACTTGCTCAGCTTTGAAGAACTCTACCATTTTTGCAAATTTATGGTGCAGCATGGCATTGAGCAAATTCGTATCACGGGTGGTGAACCGTTAATGCGCCAAGGTGTGGTGCATTTTATCGAACAGCTACAAAGCCTAAAAAAACAGGGGCTGAAGCGTATTTCCATGACCACCAATGGTCACTATTTAAAACAATATGCCGCTGCTTTAAAGCAAGCAGGGCTGGATGATTTAAATATTAGTCTAGACAGTCTAGATGCCGAACAATTTCAACACCTCACTAAAAAACAATTACATACAGTGCTGGAAGGAATTCAGGTCGCACAGCAGGTTGGTTTTAACATCAAAATCAATACCGTGCTGATGAAAGGCATCAATGACGATCAAATTGTTCCTTTGGTTCAGTGGGCAAAGCTGCAAAAGGTAGAACTGCGTTTTATTGAGTTTATGCCTTTGGATGGCGATCAAAATTGGTCGCAAGCCGATGTCGTCACTGAACAAGAGATTTTGTCCCAACTCAGCTCGCAATTTACGGTGCAAGTGCTTGAAGGACAAGGTGCCAATCCTGCACGTAGTTATCGGGTAGATGGTGAGAAGGTTGGGATTATTTCTACCATTAGCAACTCATTTTGTGGGGAGTGTGATCGACTACGGTTGAATGCGCAAGGTGAGTTTTATAATTGTCTTTTTGCCAAGCAAGGCTTAAATTTAAAGTTAGACATTCAACAACTTACCCAACTTAATCAGCACGAAGCCTTTGTTTTAGAAAGTAAACTTTCAACTTATGTTTGGCATAAAGAGCAAGGTTTTCATGCCATTCAAAAACAGCAGTTGCATCAGCCAGTGCGAAAAATCAGTATGCATATGATTGGAGGTTAGGATGACTCAGGAGTTAAATAACTTGATTAGAGTAAAGATTGAAGCTTTTGGTGCGATTGAACGCCAGTTGCCCCGCAATTTAATGCTGCAATGTGAGCCTGATTCATCGGTTGCAGCGATATTAAAGGATATCGTTGCTCAGTACCCAGATGTCCACACATTATTGGAGCGCTGTGCCTGTGCAATCGGTGAAGACATTATTTCAAGGCAGACCATTTTAAGTCGAGATTGTACTTTGGTGTTGTTGTCCCCTGTGGCAGGAGGTTGATATGGAATTAAAACAATTTCCGCGGATTCAAACCGTGGTTTTTAGTCAAAATGACTTTGATGGCATCCAACATTTTCCTGAGTGTGGTGGCATAGGCATATTCATTGGTACGGTGCGGAATCACCATCAAGGTAAAGCTGTAAAAGCGTTAAAATATACCGCTTATGCACCTGTCGCTGAAAAAATGATTCGTCAAATTGAACAAGAGATCCAATTAAAATATGGCGTGTCTTATGTTCGGGTGGTGCATCGCATAGGTGCTTTAGATATTGGTGATACTGCCATTATTGCGATGGCGTACGCCGCGCACCGCCGTGAAGCCTTTCAAGCCTGTGAGGAAGCGGTAGAGCGGGTGAAACATGAAGTTCCTGTATGGAAAGAGGAATTTTATATGGACGGTACCAGTCAGTATGTCGAGGGTTGCTGTATTCGAACAGATCATGAAGCGCCAAAACTTCATAGCCATGAGCATTGTGAGCATGCACATGTTCATCCCTAGCAAATGCATCATGCAATGCCAATATTTACCAGTAACCCGTTTAAGATTTGGATAATGGAAATTTAGTAACAGTTGCGTATGAATGGAAAGTGGCGAGATAATTGAAAGAAAAATCTTCTGAAAACTTTATGAAAAATAATGCTTAGGTTAAGATGATCCATTCTTATATTTGAAGTCTTTTGAATCGCTATGCAACCATTTGTTCTATATAACTCAGAGCAACGCAAAAAAGTAGAATTCGTACCTCGTGTTGAGGGGCATATTGATATGTATGTTTGCGGTATGACGGTGTATGACTACTGTCATATTGGACATGCGCGCGTGATGGTTGCATTTGACTATATTATTCGCTTCCTGCGTAGCCAAGGTTGGAGCGTTAAATATGTACGTAACATTACCGACATTGACGACAAAATCATTAAACGTGCCAATGAAAATGGCGAGTCGATTACGCAGCTGACAGACCGCTTTATTCAAGCGATGAATGAAGATGCTGAAAATCTAGGTTGTTTACATCCAGATGAAGCACCGCGTGCGACGGATTATATTGATCAAATGCAAAGCATGATTGGTAATCTGGTTGAAAAGGGTACAGCTTATCCATCTGCCAATGGTGATGTGTATTTCCAAGTGGAAAAATTCGCTAAATATGGTCGTCTTTCAGGACGTAAATTGGAAGATATGCAAGCGGGTGCATCTGAACGTGTTGATGTTGAAGTTGAGAAAAAACATCCCTTTGACTTTGTACTTTGGAAACATGCCAAAGATAATGAACCTGCATGGGCTTCGCCATGGGGCAAAGGTCGTCCGGGTTGGCACATTGAATGTTCTGCCATGTCGACTTGCTGCCTAGGGAACCATTTTGACATTCATGGTGGTGGTTCGGACTTGATGTTCCCGCACCATGAAAATGAAATTGCACAGTCTGAGGCTTCAACTGGCGAGCAGTATGTCAACTATTGGATGCATGTCGGTTTTATCAACGTTGATGGCGAGAAAATGTCGAAGTCATTGGGCAATTTCTTTACCATTCGTGATGTGATGGATAAGTTCCACCCTGAAGTGATTCGTTACTTCATTGTGTCATCACACTATCGTAGCCCTGTGAATTTCTCTGATGTTGCTTTAAAAGAAGCAAAAACAGCGCTGTCACGTTTCTATCATTCATTCAAAGCTTATCAACAAGCCTATGGCGATACACAAGTCGATACCTTAGATGAAACATTGCTTGAGCGTTTCAATAGTGCCATGCGTGATGACTTCAATACCGCTGAAGCCATTGCGGTATTGTTTGAAGTGAACAAAGAATTGAACCGTGCCGTGAAAGAGCAACAAGCGGAACAAGCAGCGATTTACTATGCAACTTTGCGTCATTTAACCAATATTCTAGGTTTGGTTCAGCACAATGTTGAAGAGTTCCTGAAGTCTGATATTGGGCAAGAGGCTTTGGCTTTGTCTGAAGAGCAAATTGAAGATTTGATTCAACAACGTCAAGATGCGAAAAAAGCCAAAGAATTTGCCAAAGCGGATGAAATTCGTCAGTCCTTGTTGGATCAAGGTGTGGTTTTGGAAGACACTCGTCAAGGGACAATCTGGCGCCGCGCTGATTAATTCAGCAATTGCATTATAGAGTGTTGACAGTTTGATGAAACTCTCTATAATGCACATCCATATTGCGGGAATAGCTCAGTTGGTAGAGCACAACCTTGCCAAGGTTGGGGTCGCGAGTTCGAGTCTCGTTTCCCGCTCCAAAATTTAAAAAGCCTCAAGTTCAACTTGGGGTTTTTTTATGTCTGTAATTTGAGTGTATTGAAAATAATTCATTTAAATGTGAAATTATCTCGGCGTTTCAGCCCATAATTTTGACAAAAATATGCTTAAATTATTCATCTTCATTTGTGAATAAAATTGTGTTTCTTCAACCCCATAGCACTGTCGTGCCGACCGAAGCCCGAGACTATCCTGAATGGCATTTGGGACGAGAACGCTATGCACTTTGGTATATTGAAGTGGAGGATCCTGTTTTGATCAGCTATCTAACAAAGCTTCGTGAGCAGTTCTCAGATTTGCTTTATCAACCAAACCAACGGCAGTTTCATATCACTTTATTTGTTGCAGGTTTTTGGGTAGAACAGGCAACACAGTTGGATGACTTTAGTCGAGTGCAACTGAATCAGCAGCTTGAACGCCTTAAAAATTTAAAGCTAGAATCTTTTCAGTTACAGGTGGCGGCATTAAACAGTTTTGAAAGTGCCTTATTTTTAAAAGTAGATGATACCGCAGGCGTGTTGGATCAAATTAGAAAAACATTGCTGCAAACCTCGCAGGAAGTCGCGGCATTGAGTTATTGTCCACATATTACATTGGGTCTGTACCGTGAAGCGGTGAGTAGTGATCATGTATTGGCACGGATGGCTGAAATTGAAGCTATCCACTATAGCTTCAACATCTCAAAGCTCACGTTTGGCTTTTATCAGGCGCATGTCCTACAAGGGCCATTGTTTTCACATACACAGATTGAATTGGAGAATGCGCAATGCAACTGATTTTAGGTGGTGCACGTTCGGGGAAAAGCCGCTTGGCGGAGCAGATTGCCCAACAGTTGGCGCAGCCTGTGGTTTATGTGGCAACTGCACAAGCCTTGGATGGGGAGATGCAAGCGCGCATTCAACACCATCAGCAACAACGACCCGAAGATTGGGGGCTGTGTGAAGAACCCATTTATCTTGCAGCGCAGTTGGTCAAATTAGACCGTCCAAACCAAACCATTTTGGTCGATTGCCTGACCTTATGGATGAGTAATTTACTGATGCATACTGCCCCAGATTTGCAAGTTCAAGAATGCCAAAAGTTGTTAGATGTTATCGGAAGTTTACAGTCCGAGCTAATTTTAGTGAGCAATGAAACAGGCTTAGGTGTGGTTCCAATGGGACAAATCAGCCGACGTTTTGTTGATGAAACAGGACGATTGCATCAGCAGTTAGGTCAAATTGCAACAAAAGTGGTGTTCTGCGTAGCAGGATTTCCAATGATTTTAAAAGGAGAACAAGTGTGAGTTGGTGGTTAGAAGCATGTCAAAGTCCGAGTGAGTCTGTATTGGCTCAAGCCCTAGCACGCCAGTCACAGTTGACCAAACCGACAGGCTCGTTGTCGGAGCTTGAATCGGTTGCAGTGACTTTAGCCAGTTTGCAAAACACTATAAAACCCAAGATTGACCGTCCATGGATTACGATTTTTTCAGGTGATCATGGGGTGATGGAAGAAAATATTTCTGCCTATCCACAAGCGGTGACGCGTCAAATGTTGCAGAACTTCGCAACTGGCGGGGCGTGTATTAGTGTGATTGCCAAAGAGTATCAAGCCAAGTTACAAGTCATCGACTGTGGTTCAGTCGGTGAAGCATATGAATATGTCGGGGTTGAACGCCACTGCATCCGCGCGGGGACGGCTAACTTTGCTCAAACCCAAGCCATGACTGAAGCTGAATGTGAAGCAGCTTTTGCTTTGGGGCAAAAAAGTGTAGAAGATGCTATCGCTTATGGGGCAGATATCTATGTCGCGGGTGAGATGGGCATTGGAAATACCTGTTCAGCCTCAGCCGTGGCTTGTTTTTTATTGGATGAACCCGCTGAAAAGCTCACGGGTGTTGGAACAGGTATCCGTACTGAACAATTAATACATAAAAAACAAGTGATTAATCAAACACTTGCATTGCATACCCAATATGTCGATAACGATCCGTTTAAAGCCTTATGTGCAGTGGGTGGACTTGAAATTGCAGCCATGACAGCCGCGTATATTCGCTGTGCGCAATTGGGGCTGCCGATGGTAGTGGATGGGTTTATCAGTACTGTTTCGGCATTGCTCGCAGTACGTTTAAATCCACAGGTTCGCGCTTGGATGCTTTTTGGGCATCAGTCGGCTGAATATGGTCATGTACGTTTGTTAGAAGAACTTAAAGCGATGCCTTTATTGAAGCTGAATTTGCGTTTAGGTGAAGGCAGTGGAGCAGGAGCTGCACTGGGGGTGATCAAGCTAGCGTGTCGCTTACATAATGAAATGGCAACATTTGCTGAAGCAGCCGTGATTGGTAAGAAAGTTTAGAGATGTTGTATTTAGATTTTCTGCGCCATGGAGAAACCAGCTTAAGTCATACCTTACGGGGTAGAACGGATGATGCTTTGACTGCGAAGGGTTGGGCGCAAATGCAGTCTACCATCACACAGTCTGAGCAGACTGGTCAGGCGTGGGATGTCATTTATAGCTCACCATTACAGCGCTGCCGTCTGTTTGCAGAGCAGTGGGCGGAGCAAAAACAGCTCCCTTTGTATATAGAACAGAATTTGCAAGAAATAGATTTTGGAGAATGGGAAGCTCAGCCGACCGAGCGACTCTACCAACAATTTCCTAATGAATTGGCTCAATTTTGGCAAACGCCGTTAAGTTTTACACCGCCTCAGGCAGAAAGCTTATTGGCATTTAAAAGCCGTGTTCTAGAGTCTGTAGAGACGTTAACCCAGCAAATGCATAAGCAGGGCTGGCAACGGGCGTTGATTATTTCCCATGGCGGAGTGATTAAACTCTTAAAATGCCAAGCGCTGAAACAGCATGATAATGATCTTTTAAAAATGTCCGCAGAGTTGGGACAGTTGAACCGCTTTGTATTCGATCAAGGGCAGCTTCAGTTTATTCAAAGTGAGGACGTGTAATGACACCGTTTTGGATTGCATTACAGTTTTTAACGACGTTTCCAGTTCGCTTAAGCGCAATGCCAACGCCCCAGCAAAATGCGCAGGCATTGTTGTTTTATCCTGTAGTGGGTTTGCTCATAGGCGGCATTCTGTATGGGATTGTCCTGTTATTGCATGCTTTGCCACTTGTGCTGTTAAGCAGTGTGATTCTGGTGTTATGGATTTGGCTGACAGGTGGTTTGCATCTGGATGGTTTAGCCGACACTGCCGATGCTTGGATCGGTGGTTTTGGCGATAAAGCACGCACACTTGAGATCATGAAAGATCCGAGTTGTGGGCCGATAGGTGTACTCAGCCTTGTCATTGTATGCATCTTAAAGTGGTCTGCACTGTATGTGTTATTACAAAAACAGCTGTATACAGCGCTGATCCTCTTTCCTATGTTAGGGCGTCTCGTACCGCTATTTTTCTTTTTAAGCACAGACTATGTGCGTGCGAAAGGACTCGGCAGCCAGTTGAGCCAACATTTAGCACGACCGATGGCAGTGGCAATTTTACTGCTTACGCCTTTGGTGGCTTTGTATTGGGCATGGATTGGTGTTGTAGTGATTGCCACATTTTATCTGGTACTGTGGTATTTGCGATATAAATTTATACGGCGTATTGGTGGTGTGACTGGAGATACCATTGGTGCCAGTATTGAAATAATTGAATTAGCGACACTCTTTAGTTTTGTGATGGCTACCTTTTATTTCACTTAAGTTAGGGAATAAATAAGAGCTTCTCAGCGTGAAAGGTGTGCAGTCATACATTGCCGAAAGAAAAAATAATAAAAAGATAGCGAGCTATATGCACTTGAAACAAAGGTCTTCCGTCATCAGCAAAACACATTTGTAGATATGTTGTGAAAATCCAAAGATTTCCGCGCTAGTTATCTACAGAGATATGATAAAATTGCGAAAATTATTTTTTATGTGCTGACGCTTCATTTCGTCACACGATTCAGGTAAAACAACGTTGAATTCTGAAAATATGTCAAATCCCATTGATTTCCAAAAAGTTGCTTTAGAAACACTAGAGATAGAGCGTCAGGCACTCTCGGTACTTGCTAAACAAATCGATGATCGTTTTAGCCGTGCTTGTGAAATTATCTTAAAGTGTAAAGGTCGCTTAGTCATTACTGGCATGGGTAAATCAGGGCATATTGGCCGAAAAATGGCAGCCACATTTGCCTCTACAGGTACGCCATCATTCTTTATGCACCCAGGTGAAGCGGGGCATGGTGATTTGGGGATGTTGGTTGCAGGTGATGTGCTGATTGCGATTTCAAACTCAGGCAAGAGTGATGAAATCATGATGCTGATGCCTTTGATCAAATATTTGGGTGTGCCTTTAATTACCATCAGTGGGGATGACCGTGCGCCGATGCCACAGAATGCTGATGTGGCGCTAACGTTAGGCAATATCCAAGAAGCGTGTCCATTAGGTCTAGCACCAACATCGAGTACAACGGCGACTTTAGCTTTGGGTGATGCATTGGCTGTTGCACTGTTAGATGCACGCGGGTTTACTTCAGATGACTTTGCACGCTCGCATCCTGCGGGTGCTTTGGGTAAACGCTTGTTATTACATGTGAAGCATTTAATGCACACTGGAGACGAACTACCGAAAGTGTCTCCAGATACAGCAATGAACAAAGTTCTGTACGAAATATCTAACAAACGCCTAGGTTTAACCACAATTGTGGATGACAATGATCATCTATTGGGGATTTTTACCGATGGTGACTTACGCCGTTTGATTGATAAACAGCAAGGTTTTGATGTGAACTTGGCGGTGTCTGATGTGATGATTAAGAGCCCGCTGACGATTTCACCGGAAGCACGTGCTGTTGAAGCCTTAGAGCGAATGAATGAAAAGAAAATTAACCAATTTGTCGTTGTTGATGAGAGCAATAAAGTCATTGGTGTTTTGAGTATGCATGACCTGATTCAAGCTGGGGTAAATTAAAAAATGGCTTCTTATATTTTGTTAGAACAAGCGCGTTATGTAGAAGCTCTAGTTTTGGATGTTGATGGTATTTTAAGTGATGGTTTTGTGACTTTGACTAACTCGGGAGACGAAATCAAATCTTTCGATATCCGTGATGGCTTAGGTATGAAACTGGTTCAGCAAGCTGGTGTGAAAGTGATTATTATCACAGGACGTAAAAGTCAGATCGTAGAAAAACGGATGTCTGATTTGGGCGTGGACCTTGTTTATCAAGGCCGTGAAGACAAAGGTGTTGCATTGCGCGAGGCTTGTGCAAAATTTGGTATTTCACCCGAAGATTGTTTATACATGGGTGATGATTGGCCAGACCTATCTGCATTTGCCATTGCAGGCATGAAAGTGACCGTGCCAAATGGTCATTTAGAAGTACGTCGCCGTGCCGATTTGGTAACTCAAGCGATGGGTGGACGTGGCGCGGTACGTGAAATCTGCGATATGATTTTACAAGCCAAAGGTGTATACGAAACTTTACTTGAAAAGTACACCGCAGTCCCGCATTAATCTGTATGCATGCATGAGAGTTTAGTTAACATTTATGGATACTAAAGTTTTATATATCACTGCTGTAGCCATTGCGGCTATCAGTAGTGGTTATTACTATTACAGCGGAAAAGGGCAAAAGCTCGAGGTCGATGGTGCGCAAAGCATGACCTATTCTGCTGAGCAGATCCAACTGACTCAAACAGATGAGGAGGGTAATTTATACGTCCGCGCAAAAGTAGATCGTCTTGAGCAGGACATGCAAAAGAAGACCTCTAAGTTAGAGAACTTAAATGCTGAGATGTATAAAGATGGAAAAGTGGATGCGACTTTCTATGCCAAGCAAGCCAATGGCATCAACGACAACGAAAAAGTCGTTCTGACAAACCAAGTGGTTGCAAAGAAAATGTTGGATCAAGGTCAGATGCAGTTTGAGACCGCAGAATTGACTGCGTTTCCACAGACGCGTGAACTTGAATCTCAGCATCAAGTGGTTGTTACGACACCACAAGCCGAATTTGTTAGTCAGGGCTTAAAAGCGAATTTAAATACGGGTCAATATGACTTTTTCCATATTCGAGGGAAGTATGAACCATAATCCAAAATTTTCTATTTCTAAAACTTTCCTCAAGCAAACACTTGCACTGAGTTTAGGTGTGGCTGTTTCAACTTTTGCTTTAGCACTACCAAGTGACCGTAGTAAAGCGATTTCGTTGGTGGCAGATCGAGCAACGTTTAATGAAAAAACGGGTGTTACGACGTACACAGGCAATGTCATCATTGAACAGGGTACGATGAAACTACAAGCAGATTCAATTGTTGCCAATTTAAATCAAACCCGTCAAATTAGCACCATTACGGCCAATGGTAAGCCTGCACGTTTCCAGCAGCAAGTCAGTACCAATAAAGGTATTGCCAAAGGTCAGGCGCAAAAAATTATTTATAATGCAGAAACAGGCATTATTACCTTATCCGGCAGCGCACTTCTAGAACAAGATGGTGCCAGTATTCGCGGTAATACATTACGTTATAGTATGAACAAAGGTGATATCGAAGCGATTGGTACACCAAACAGCAGTGGTTCGTCGAGTGGTCGTGTTCAAATTGTGATCCCACCTTCAGGTTCTCAATCCTTCCCAGGAGCGCGTGACTAATGGAGCAAACTCTCAATCAGCCACAAACCCTATGTATTAAGCATCTCGCGAAAAACTACAGTAAGCGTTGGGTAGTGAAAGATGTATCTTTTAGCATGCAAAGCGGACAAATCGTAGGTTTACTTGGCCCTAATGGTGCAGGGAAAACCACCAGTTTCTATATGGTGGTTGGACTGGTGCGTATGGACAAAGGTGAAATTCATCTTGATGACCTAGACATGTCTGATTTGGCCATGCATGAACGTGCGCGTAAAGGTATTGGTTACTTACCTCAAGAAGCATCAATTTTTAGAAAACTCACTATTTCTGAAAATATTATGTCGATTTTGGAAACGCGCAAAGATCTAAATAAAGAACAACGTAAACAGCGTCTGCATGAATTGCTGGCCGATTTCAAAATTAGCCATATTAAAGATTCATTGGGTATGAGTGTGTCTGGTGGTGAACGTCGTCGTGCTGAAATTGCACGTGCACTGGCAGCCGATCCAAAATTTATGTTACTCGATGAGCCTTTTGCTGGGGTTGACCCAATTTCAGTGGGTGACATTAAAGATATTATTCGTACTCTAAAAGACCGTGGTATTGGCGTTCTTATTACGGATCATAACGTTCGTGAGACTTTGGCGATTTGTGAACGTGCTTATATCGTGAGTGAGGGTGCGGTGATTGCTGAAGGCTCTCCAGATGAAATCTTAGCCAATGAAACCGTGCGTCAAGTTTACCTTGGTGATGACTTCACTGTATAAGCTTTTTCTGCGTCAATGAAAATAATTGGCGCAGATTTCCCTCTCATATTTTTAATCTATCGCTTTGTATTGAATTAAGAATAGGGCATCCCTTTATATTCAAACTGCGCGCTCTGCCATCCTTTTAAATCGCTTTTTCAGCATGTTACACAGTATGCATATCTCTTTATTTTGTGTGGGCTTAAAGCGAAAAGCCATTTTCATACGATAGCTGATTGAAAATACGTTATAATTTTTTGTGAAATTTTTAAAAATTACGCTATGCCATTTACCATCTCTAGTTTAGTGAGCTATGAAGAAGACATTAAGAAAAGTCGTTTTCAAGCTTTTGCTGTGCCTGTTGAAAATGAACAAGCCGTTAAAGATTTTCTAGAGCAATATAAAGATATCAGCACCACGCATCAGTGCTGGGCATGGAAAATTGGCCACAATGTTCGTTTCAATGATGACGGTGAACCTTCAGGTACCGCAGGTCGTCCTATTTTAGCGACCATTGAAGGCAATGAACTGACCAATGTTTTGGTTTTGGTCAATCGTTGGTATGGTGGCGTCAAGCTAGGCACAGGCGGGTTGGTACGTGCTTATGGTGGAACAGCAGGTCAGTGTTTACTGTTGGCTGAAAAAATAGAACTCATTGAAAAGAAAAAAGTGCATTTTGCCTGCCAATTTAATGAATGGGCGATTTTCCAGTACGAGCTGAATAGCCAGCAGATTGAATTTAATGAGCAATATACTGCGGATGGCGTGCTTGTAGAGGCATTATTACAAGTGCATCAGATTGAAGTGCTCGCACTTAAAATACAAGATGTGACCCGTGGACGTGAAGCCTTAAAAATTGTGGATGACCATCATGACTGATCCCTTATTAAAATATCGTGAGCAGCATAAGCATCGCTTAAACTATATGCCCTGGTTGTATTGGTCGCTCAAGCCTAAAAACCGTGTGTGGGCTGATGTATGGCAGCAAGAATACCAAGCTTATCTAATGGAAATGGAAACGGTTGAAATTGGTCAAAACTGTTTTATTTCTCCATTGGCACACATATTTGCAGAGCCTGGTCGAAAAATTGTCATTGGGGACAACACGTTTATTGCTGCCGATTGTACTTTGCATGGGCCTTTAGATATTGGCAGCGAAGTCGCGATCAACCACCATTGTATTTTAGATGGTGGTCGTGTGGGGATTAAGTTACATGATCAAGTGCGTATTGCGGCATATTGTCACTTATATGCCTTTGATCATGGTATGGCACTCAGTGATCCGATTTATCAACAACCTGTGCGTTCACAAGGGATAGAAATTGGTCGGGATGTTTGGTTAGGTGCACATGTGGGTGTGAAAGATGGGGTGAAAATTGGTGCACATGCTGTGGTGGGGATGAATAGCATGGTAACCAAAGATATCGCCGAGCAATCGATTGTTGCTGGCAATCCTGCACAGTTTATTCGTTTACGTGATTAAGATATCAAAGAATATTGAACATTTATCAATACTTAATTACATAAAAACCTGCCATCAAAAAAAAAGATATGCTAAGTTTAGAACAACAATGAGACCTTATACCAAATGCGGTGTAATGAGAGGCGATAATGAAACGAGTCATTGCATGTATTGATTCTTCCCCTTGTATCAATGCTCTAGCAGAAGCTGCGGCGTGGATTGCAAAACAGACGGGGCGGGAATTGGTCCTTTTACAAGTTTTGGATTATTATCCTGCAAGTTATCACTTAGGTGAAATTAGTGGGGTAATTGGATTTGAAAGCAATGCAATGTTGCTCAAAGAGCTGGCTGAATTAGAGCAAAAACAAAGTGAACTTGCGCTCAGTTATAGCAATAATTTGCTCGATCATATTTCGAAACTCATTCTCGAAACGCATGACCTACATACAACGCATATTCAAGAAAAGGGTGACTTTCTAGAGCAAAGTTTTAACTTATTGCATGAAGATGACATTGTGGTGATTGGCCGTGTGGGTGAGAAATCGGCTGAACGCAATAAACCATTGGGCAGTAATGTTGAGAACTTTATCCGTGGCGCAAACTGTACCGTCATGACGGTAGGCGATAGCTTTAAGCCACCTACGCGCTTTATCTTTGCCTATGAGTATTCACCGACCTGTGTGAAGATGATGAAACGGATTGCGCAAAGTGATCTACTGCGTCTCTTACAATGCCATTTAGTCTATGTCGGTGACCACCCTGAAATTTTAAGAGAGCCTGAACAATATCTGAAAGATGCAAATTTAGATGTGATTACAGAATATCGTTATGGTGACGTGGCTGAGAATATTCTGGAATACCAAAATGAGCATGGTATACAACTGATTGTGCTCGGTGCATTCAGCCACAGTAAAATTCATCAGTTCTTCTTGGGCAGCATTGCAACCACCATTTTTAGGAATGCCAAAGTTCCCTTACTGGTCGCCCGTTAATTTAGAGTGATTTCTCTAAATTGGAACTGTTTTATCCATAGTTATCCGCATTAATTGTGGATAACTATATGGACAGTAAATGTAAGTTTATAATTTATATAAGCTTAAATTAATCGATTGTTTTTTAATCTAAGTTTTAGCTTATTTTACAATGGCTAAGGCAAATCCATCATGTCCTTTGCTACCAACAGTTTGAAGTGCGGTGCACGACAAAATTTTCGGATGGTTTTGCATCGCTTTGAACATATCTCGAATCCCTTCAATACTTGGTTTGTGATTTTCAGGATTGATAATATCGCCTGCACGAATCACGTTATCGAGGAAAATCAAAGTACCTGAATGAGATAGGTTCAGGCTTAATTCTAAATACTCTGGATAGCTTTGTTTATCGGCATCAATGAAAATAAAGTCGAAAGGTTCAATATCTGCAGGCAGTGATTTAAGGATATCTGCTGCACGCCCACATTTGAGTTCAACGTTTTGTTTAAGCTGAGCTTTGTCGATATTTTCTTGACCCATCGCGGCATGCGTATCACGCCCTTCAATCGTTAAAATATAGCTGTCTTCAGGTAAAGCACGCGCTAACCACATGGTGCTATAGGCGGCAAAAGTGCCGAGCTCCAATACCCGCTTACATTGATTCATTTGAATCAGCATTTGTAAAAGCATACCTTGGTTGGGTGCAACAGCTAAGTGATCTGGAAAACCATGCTTCTCTGTATTTTCTAAAGTTTGCAGTAGAATTGGGTCTTCAGGAATTAAATGTGCATCGATATAGTTATCAATCTCTGTCCACATTTGTTGCATAGCATGTTCACCTTGGTTGCGATGTGGAGCATTTTAAACTTTTATTTTCAGAGTGCAATTTTTCCGACCATATTTGTTGAAATCAATGCTCAAAAAAAGAGGTCATATTGACCTCTTTTAATTTTTAAAAACTAGGGTCTGTTGACATTTACTGTTCATAATTAACCCTATAAAGGTAGCCATAAAAATATACAGGCTAAAGCAACAGAACTTTGATAATTTCTTTTGAGCTTGTCATATCGAGTAGCTATTCCTCTAA